>JAEUAC010000029.1 GCA_019695455.1 Methylorubrum extorquens
CCCGTCGCCCGGTCGCGGCGGCGGACGGCCGGGCGACGAGCCGCACGACCGTCAACGGAGGCAACGGCCCGACCCTGAACGCCAACGCCAAGGCGCAGGCGCACGACGGCGGCACGTTCAGCCGCTCGCAGACCAAGACCCAGGTCAAGGCGGGCGAGGCGGTGTCGTCCCGGACGCGCACCATGACGCACCGGCCCGGCTCGGCCCCCGTGAGATCGACGACGTCGACCGGCACCCGCTGACGCGGGTCCGCATCCCGCCGGTGCGCGACGCCCGCGGATCAGGTCGGCGCCGCGGAGGCACCGACCCTCCGCATCAGCGGCTCGCCGACCCGGATGGTCCGCCCCTCCGCGAGACCGTCCGCGAGCCGGAAGGCCGGCGGCGCCAGCACGACGATCGTCGACCCGTGCTGGAACCAGCCCATCTCCTCGCCCCGCCGCAGCGTGGCGCCGCAGGCGTGCCGGCCCGGCCCGAGCGATCGCGGGTCCGGGTCGCCGTCGAGGAAGCCGAAGCGGAGCCCGGCGACGAGGATCGCGGCGACGGGGACGAGCACGACGCGGTGGCCGCCCTCCGCGAGCCGGAGGCGGATCACGGCGCGCTCGTTCCGGCAGAACAGGCCCTCGATTCGCTTCAGGGCGATGGGATTGACGTTCCAGGTGTCGCCGGCGAGCGACGACACGTCCTCGACCCGCGCGTCGTCGGGCGCGTGGAAGCGGTGGTACATGCCGGCCGTCAGCCGGAGCGTCGCGAAGGTGCCGTCGCGGCACTCCTCGGCCAGGCGCGGATCGCCGAGAAGCGTCCCGACGTCGTAGGGCGAGCCCTTAATCTGGAAGACGCGGGTGCCGTCGATCGGCCCGCACGCGCCGAGGATCGCGTCGCAGGGGCTGACCAGGAGCCCGGGATCCGGCCGGATCGGCCGGGCTCCGGGCCGCAGCTCCCGGACGAAGGCCGCGTGCAGGCTCGCGAAGGAGGTTTCGCGCGCGTCGCGCAGGTCCACGTCGCAGAAGAGGCGCCAGACCGCGATCGAGAGGTCCCGCACGAGGGGCTGCTCGATCCGGCTGAACCAGCCCATGAAGCGGGTCGCGAGCCTGCGCGGAATGCGGTTGGTGAGGAGGAAGTTGACGTCCTCCTGGGCCGCGATCCGCAGCAGGGCGCGGCGGAGCGTCATCGCGCTGTGAGGGGGAGGCGATATCGGCATCGTCATGTCACTCGCAGCCTTCGCCCTCTATCCCGCCGGAGCCGCCCTGCTCGGCGCGTCGGCCTGGAGGCTCCACCGGCGCCTCGCCCTGTCGCGCGCGAAGCATCCCTCGCTCGCGGGCCATCCCCGCACCGCCAAGCGGATCGCGGGCTGGCTCCCGTCCTACGAGCCGGACGCCGAGCGGATCTTCGGGCTCGACGACGTTCCGCCCGCCGTCGTCGCCCGGCGTCGGGCCGGGTTCGAGCGGCTGGCCGCCCTGTACGAGGCGCGCTTCCCGAAGACCCGCGCGCTGACGCGCGAGGTCGAGGGCGGCCTCGCCGACCTCGCCTTCACCAGCCGCTACCGGGTGCCGTTCCAGTTCAGCCGCCTGGTCGGCCGGCGGCTCGGGACGGGCGTGTTCGTCGAGGCGTCGCGCGGCCTGACGGTCACGGATTGCGACGGCAACGACTTCTACGACCTGACGGGCTCCTACGGCCTCACGCTGCTCGGCACCGACGCCTACAAGGAGTGCATCCGGGAGGGAGCCGAACAGGTCGCGGCCCTCGGGCCGGTGCTCGGGTCGTACCATCCGGTGGTGGCCGCGAACGTGCGGCGGCTCCGCGCGATCTCCGGGCAGGATCAGGTCTCGTTCCACATGTCGGGCACGGAGGCCGTGATGCAGGCGGTCCGGCTCGCCCGCTACCACACGGGACGGTCGCACCTCGTCCGGTTCTGCGGCGCCTATCACGGCTGGTGGGGCGAGGTGCAGCCCGGCATCGGCAACCCGCGCCCCGCCGGCGAGACCTACACGCTGGCCGAGATGTCCGACCGCACCCTGCAGGTGCTCCGCACGCGCCGGGACATCGCGTGCGTGCTCGTCAACCCGCTCCAGGCCCTGCATCCGAACGGAAGCGCCCCGGCCGATTCGGCGCTGGCCGACAGCGGCCGCCGGGCGGGGTTCGATCGGGCGGCCTACGCGGCCTGGCTCCGGGCGCTGCGCGCGGTCTGCACCGAGCGCGGCATCGTGCTCGTCCTCGACGAGGTGTTCGTCGGCTTCCGGCTCGCGCCCGGCGGCGCGCAGGACTATTTCGGCGTCCGGGCGGATCTCGTCGCCTACGGCAAGACGCTCGGCGGCGGCCTGCCCGTCGGCGTGCTCTGCGGCCGGGGCGACCTGATGCGGCGCTACCGGGAGGACCGGCCGGGCGACGTCTGCTTCGCGCGGGGCACCTTCGCGGCGCATCCCTACGTCATGGGCGCCATGGCGGCCTTCCTCGACCGGATGGAGCGGCCGGCCGTCGCGGACCTCTACCGCGACCTCGACGCGACGTGGGACGGCCGGGCGGCCGCCCTCAACGCGCGCCTCGCCGAGGCGGGCTCGCCCGTCCGGGTCGCCAACCTGTCGACGATCTGGACGGTGCTGTACGGGCGGCCCGGCCGGTACAACTGGATGTTCCAGTACTACCTGCGGGCCGAGGGGCTCGCCCTCTCCTGGGTCGGCACGGGGCGGCTGATTTTCCCGCTCGCCGTCGACGACGCGGCCTTCGAGGCGATCGCGTCGCGGTTCGTGGCGGCCGCCCGCGCCATGGCGGCGGACGGCTGGTTCGAATGCGGCCTCGCGAGCGACCGGGCCATCCGGCGGCGCATCCTGCGGGAGATGGTCGGGGCCTGGCTGCGGCGCTGGCGCCCCGCCCGTCACCGGGGGGCGTTCCGCCCGGCCAGCTCCGCCTCGACCTCGTCCCGGAGCCCGTGATCGATCAGCTCGCCGTGCAGCAGCGCGAGCGGCGCCTTGCGATAGAGCATCAGGTCGTGGAACGGGTCGGTGACGATCTTGGCCGCCCAGACGAGGCCCGTGCGGACGTCCGCGATCACGAAGAGCTGGAGCACCCGAAAGACGAGCCCGCCGACGCCGACCCAGAACCAGAGGAGACCCACGTGGCGGACGAGCTCGCCCAGGCTCCCGTGCGGCCGGACGAGGCCGAACAGCGACGGATCGACCAGGAACAGGAGGGGCGAGGCGGCCCACACGGCCATCAGCACCACCTTGCGGAACAGGTTGTAGCCGACCTTGATCTCCTCCTTGTGCGCGTGCGTCGCCTGGTTGACGTGGTCGAAGCCCCTCGGCTCGAAGAAGAAATGGCCCGCCTGCCGGCTCGTCATGGAGACGAGCCACGCGACGAGCGCCGCGACCGCGGGGTCCTTCAGGGCGATGGCGTAGGCCGCGAGGAAGCTCGCCGCGCTGAGGAAGTGCAGCGACTGGTTGATGCGGCTGTGATGGTAGAATCGGTGGTCGTCCCAGCGCTGCAGGCGCAGGTCTTCGCGGAACGTTCGCATGGGGGTCCCCTCGTCGTGGCAGGATCGATGAGCGCGCGGGCGCTCAGGCCGTCTTGGCGATGCGGATCAGCGAGAAATGGCCGAGCGGCGGCAGCGGCCTGCGCTCGACGAGGTCCATGGCCGGGGTGGCGGCGAGCCAGGCCGCGTAGCGGGCGAACGGGAAGTCGGTGCGCCAGCCGAGCCGGTTGACCAGCGGCGAGAGCGTCCCCTCCACGATCCGGCGGATCCCGCTGTCGGCGGAGACGCGGCTCGTCAGGACGATCTCGCCGCCCGGTCGCAGCACGCGGGCGAATTCGGACAGCGCGCGCTCCGGGTTCGGCACCGCCGTCACGACGTATTGGGCGACGACGACGTCGAAGGCGGCGTCGGGAAAGCCGAGCCGCTCCGCGTCCATGACGGCGATGTCCTCGACGTTCGCGAGGCGGTGGGCGGCGACGCGCCCTCGCGCCTTCGCCAGCATGGGTTCGGAGATGTCGATCCCGACGATCCGGGTCGTGGGCGCGTAGAGCGGCAGGGAGAGGCCGGTGCCGACGCCGACCTCGAGGACGCGGCCGCCGATGCGCTCGGCGGCGCGGATCGCGGACCGGCGGCCCTGGTCGAAGACGGCGCCGAACACGAGGTCGTAGACCGGCGCCCAGCGCCCGTAGGCGCTCGCGACGCCGTCGGTGTCGAGGCGGCCGCCCGCCGGGGGCCGTTCGGCGGAACCGGAGGTCGTCATCAGGCCGCCGCCCCGAGCGCGGACAGGCGGGCCTGCGCGGCGCCCGATCCCTGCCGGATCGCTCCGTGGCACGCGTTGCGGAGGAACTGGCGCGCGCTCGCGTCCCAGGTCCGCGTGAGCGCGAAGGACCGGCAGGCCGTGCGGGAGACGCGCAGCGCCCCGAGGCAGGCGGCGCGCAGGTCGGCGTCGAGCACGCCCACCGGGTGGCCGCCGATCACGTCCTGCGGGCCGGGCACCGGATGGGCGGCCACCGGCAGCCCGCAGGCCAGCGCCTCGAGCTGCACGATGCCGTAGGTGTCCGTGAGGCTCGGAAAGACGAACACGTCCGCCCCGGCCATGTGGGCCGCGAGGCTCCGCCCCTGCTTCTCGCCGAGGAAGCGGGCCTGCGGGAAGCGGGCGCGCAGCTCCGCCTCCTGCGGGCCGGAGCCGATCACCACCTTCGAGCCGGGAAGGTCGAGCGACAGGAAGGCGGGGAGGTTCTTCTCGACCGCGATCCGCCCGACGTTGAGGAAGATCGGCCGCGGCAGGTCGTAGGCGAAGGCGGGCTCGGGCGAGAACAGCTCCGTGTCGACGCCGCGCGTCCACAGGCCGAGCCGCCGGAACCCCCGCCCGCGCAGGTCCCGGACGAGCGATCCGGTCGACACCATCGTGACGCGGGCGCCCGCGTGGAAGCGGCGCAGGGCCAGGTAGCTCCAGGCCTCGGGGATGCCGAAGCGCGCCTTGATGTATTCGGGGAACTTCGTGTGGAAGCTCGTCGTGAACGGGAGCCCGTTCCGCCGGCAATAGGCCCGCACGGCGAGGCCGATCGGGCCTTCGGTCGCGACGTGGATCACGTCGGGACGCTCGGCCTCGATCCGCCGCGCGATCTCGCGCCGGTCCGGAAGGGCGACGTGCAGGTCGGGATAGGTGGGGAGAGCCAGGCGGGGGAAGCCGTCCGGCGACAGGAAGACGATCTCGCCGCCGAGCGCGGCGACGCTCCGCTCCAGGGCGTCGAGGGTCCGCACGACCCCGTTCACCTGCGGATGCCACGCGTCCGTCGCAACGAGCACTCGCATCGCGGCTGTCTCCCTCATCGGCCGGACCGAGCTATTGCGCGCCCTTGACGTCGCGATGGCGCCGGGATGTCAGGCGCACGACGCGAGGGCGCGACGGCGGGGATGGACTGGGCCCGGAACTCCGGTAACGGCTCCCGGCGGGCGCGACCGCGACGATCGCGCCGGGGACCGACCGGGGACGACGATGGCCAGACGGGTTCTGATCGCCGAGTTCATGCACGAGACGAACACGTTCAGCATCCAGGCCACGGACGAGGCCGCCTTCCGCCGCGGCACCTTCGTGACGGGCGACGCGATCGCGCCGGCCTATCGCGGCACCCGCACGGCCGTCGGCGCGGGGCTGGAGGCCGCCGAGGCTCTCGGCTGGGTGCCCGTCTGCCCGGTCGTCGCCTACGCCAACCCGTCGGGCCGGGTCACGGACGCGGCCTTCGACCGGGTCGCCGGGCTGATCGTCGAGGCCGCGCGCGACCTCGACGGGGTGCTCCTGCACCTGCACGGCGCGATGTCCACGGCCGGCCACGACGACGGCGAGGGCGAGCTGCTGCGCCGCCTCCGGGCTTCGATCGGGCCCGACATCCCCGTCGTCGTCGTGCTGGACCTGCACGCGACCGTGACGGAGGCGATGGCGCGCCATGCCGACGCGCTGATCGCCTACCGGACCTATCCGCATGTCGACGAGTACGACCGCGTCTGGCAGGGGGCGCGGCTCCTGGCGCGCGCCATGGCGGGCGAGATCCGCCCCGTCGTGGCGCTGGCCCGGCCGCCCGTCCTCTACGCGCTCGACGGCGGCCGGACCACGTCGGCGCCGATGGTCGAGCTCCTGCGCCGGGGCGACGCCATCGAGGCGAGCGGGCGGGCGCTCGCCGTCAGCATCCTGGCCGGGTTCTCGTCCGCCGACCTCCACGACATCGGGCCCTCCGTGGCCGTGACGACGGACGGGGACCGCGCCGCCGGGCAGGCCATCGCCGACGACCTCGCCGCCTTCATCTGGGCCGAGCGGCGGCATTCGACGATCGCCTTCACGCCGCTCGCCGACGCGATCGCGGCCGCCAAGGCCGGCGAGGCGTCCGACCGGCCGCTCGTCATCGCGGACTATGCCGACAATCCCGGCGCGGGCGCCTACGGCGACGCCACCGTGCTGCTGCGGGCCATGCTGGAGGCGGACCTGCGGAACGCGGCCCTGCACGCGATCTGCGACCCCGAGGCCGTGCGCCAGGCGGCCGCCGCCGGCGTCGGGTCGGACGTCACCCTCTCCCTCGGCGGCAAGGTCGATCCGGCCGTCGGCGGCGGGCCGCTCGTGGTCACGGGCCGCGTGGCCGCCATCACGGACGGCGACATGGTCCTGCACGGCCCGGTCGGAGGCGGCGTGCGGCGCAATTACGGCCTGTCGCTGCGGCTCCGCGTCGGCGGGATCGACGTGGTCGTGATCTCGAGCAACGGCCAGGCGATCGACCTCGCCCAGTTCGCCTCCCTCGGCATCGACCCGACGCGGCGGTCCACGCTGGCCGTGAAGTCGATGCAGCATTTCCGCGCCGCCTTCGAGCCGATCGCCCGCGACGTGATGGAGGTCGACACGGGGGCGCTCTGCACGAAGGACTTCCTCAACCGGGGATACCGGGCGGTCCGCCGCCCGATCTGGCCGCTCGACGAGATCGAGGCCTGACGGGCCGCGCGTCGGCGCCGCGGGAGCGCGGATGCCACGGGTCGGGCGAGGATGGGCTATTGGTCCCGCCCCTCCTCCTCGCTGAGTCGTGGGCCGCCTTGCCAGATCCCTCCGATGCCGCCCCGCCTGTCACCCTCGCCAGCCTCGGCTGGTCCGACTTCTTCGAAGGCCAGCGCGGGCCGGCCGATGCCGGCCTCGTCGCGAGACGGGTCGCGACCGTCCACCGCGCCCGGCTGACGGCGCTGTCGGAGGGCGGGCCCGTCGATCTCGCGCTGCCGGCCCATGCCAGCACGGGCGAGTTCTGCGTCGGCGACTGGGTGCTCGCCCATCCCGGCGACGGCATGCTGCAGCGCCGGCTGGACCGGCGGACGCTGCTGGGCCGCCGGCCGGACGGCAGCCGGACGACGCAGCTCGCGGCCGCCAACGTCGACACGCTGTTCATCGTGACGTCCTGCAACGCGGACTTCAACGTCGCCCGCCTGGAGCGCTACCTCGCGCTCGCCAACCAGGCCGGGACGCTCCCCGTGATCCTGCTGACGAAGGCCGACCTGGCGCCGGACCCCTCGGGCTTCGCGCGCGAGGCGGCCGCCCTGCAGCGCGACCTTCCCGTCCTGGTCCTGAACCCCCGCGTCGAGACCTCCGTCGCCGCCCTGGCGCCCTGGTGCGGCGCCGGCCAGACGATCGCCCTCGTCGGCTCGTCCGGCGTCGGCAAGTCGACCCTCGTCAACACGCTGGTGGGCGGGCGCGAGCCGGCCCTGCAGGAGACGAGCGCCATCCGCGAGCACGATTCCAAGGGTCGCCACACGACTACGGCCCGCTCGATCCACCCGATCGCGGGGGGCGGCTGGGTGATCGACACGCCCGGCATGCGCAGCCTCCAGGTCCGCGAGACGGACGAGGGGATCGACACCCTCTTCGCCGAGATCACCGAACTGGCCCCGCGATGCCGGTTCCGGGACTGCACCCACGCCCACGAGCCGGGCTGCGCCGTCCAGGCCGCCATCGCGGAGGGCACGCTGGACCCCGACCGGCTGACGCGCTGGCGCAAGCTCTCCGACGAGAGCCGCGGCAGCCCGGCCGCGCCCGGCCGGCCGTCGCGCGGTCCCGCGGTCGCGAAGCGCCCGTCGAGGCGGTGAGCCGAAGCGCGGCTCGCTGCGCGCCGGCCGGCGGCCTGCGCGCGGGGCCCCGATCGGCTATCGGTGGCGCGCGGCGCGACAGGGACGCGGTCCCGCCGGGCGGGACCCGGCAATCGAGGAGGCCCCGATGAGCAAGTACGAACCGCTCGCAGACTACCTGCGCCGGCAGACGTCCGACAGCCTGACGCTCACGTTCGCCCAGCTGGAGGGGCTCGTGAAGCTTCCCGCCTCCGCCAAGCGCTACGATTTCTGGTGGTCCAACGACGACGTGAAGACGACCAACAACGCCCAGTGCATCGCGTGGCAGGCGGCGGGCTACGAGGCCCATCCGAACCTCCGCGGCAAGCGCGTGACCTTCCGCCGGATCCAGGCGGAGGACGACGAGGCCTGAGGGCCGCGGGCCGGGTCGCCCCCGATCAGGCGGCGCGGGCGGCCGTTCCGTAATCCGGCAGGTCCGGCCCGTCCTCCGCCCCGCCGAACAGCCTGGAGGTCAGCCGGCGGACGCTCTTCGAGGCCGCGATTCCGAGCACGAGGTGCTGGACGGCGATGCCGAAGCGCGTGCTCGGCTGGAGCAGGCGCGGCCCGATCCGGGGATAGTCCTGCCCCTTCTCGGCGATCGGCCGCATCACGGCCTCGTAGGCGGCGAGCGCGGCCGCCGGGTCGGCGGTCCGGCCCAGCTCGCCCGCCAGCACGTAGGCGCCGATCAGGCCGAGGCTCGTGCCCATGCCGGTGATCGGGCCGGTCGCCCAGGCGGCGTCGCCCACGAGCCCGACCCGGCCCTCGGACCAGCGTGCGACCCGCACCTGCCCGACCGTCTCCAGGTAGAAGTCCGGCGCGGAATCCATGCCCTCCAGCACCCGGGGCGTCTCCCAGCCGGCATCGGCGAAGAGGGCGCGGAACGCCGCCCGCTGCCCGTCCGGCGGCAGGTCCTCGTAGCCGCAGGGCGCCTGCCGGGACACGAGGGTGGCGCGGGTCGTGCCGTAGCGGTCGGGGCGGAGGAACACGCTGCGGCCGCCCGGCGCGGCGAACCAGCGGGCCATCGGTCCGTCGCCGGCGCCCTTGGGGATCGTGAAATAGGCCATGTAGAGGCCGATCGGCCGCCGGCCCGCCTCGCCGAGCAGCCGCCGGCGCGTGGAGGAGCCGATCCCCTCCGCCGCGACCACGAGGTCGTACCGGGCCGGGGGGCCGTGCGCGAAATCCACCTCGACGCCGGCGCCGTCCTGCGTGAAGCCGGCGACGTGGTCGCCGAACCGGTAGGCGGCCCCCTCCGCCCGGCCCGCCTCGACGAGGATGCGGGCGAGGTCGCCGCGCAGAATCTCGAGCTCGGCCGTCGGGCCGTCCGCGCCGAACGCGTCCTGCTCGAACACGGCGACGCTGCGATCGTCCCCGTCCACGAAGCGGATGCCGGTCTCGCCCGTCCCGTGCTCCTTCACGGCCCGCTCGAGGCCCATGCGGGCGAGGACGGTGCGGCCGGCGCCCCGGACGTCGACGTTCTGCCCGCCGTCCCGGAACGCGGGCGACCGCTCCAGCACCGTGACGTCGTCGCCGGCGCGCGCCAGCCAGACCGCGAGCGCCGGACCGGCGACGCTCGCGCCCGTGACGAGGACCTTGCGCGGCATGGCTATCCCTTCCAGTCCTTCAGGGCCGCGAACGGGCTCGAGGAGGCCTTCGCGGCGGGCGGGTTCAGGATGGCGTCGACCTGCGCGCAGGCATCCGCCAGCGAGAAGGTGGAGCCGGTCGGCAGCTTGCCGCCCGCGGCGTCCTTGTGGCCGCCGCCCCGGAACAGCCGGGCCGCCGCGAGCGCGGTCTCGTTGTTCGAGCGGAACGAGACGGACCCGGTGCGCTGGACGTTCGCGACCCGCTGGGCCCCGCCCGTCTCCATGATCAGGTCCGAGACCTTCTGGAACGTCCCGGCGTCGAGCCCGAAGGAGAGCAGCGTGCCGTCGGCGAGCGGGCGGAACAGCTCGCGGGACCGGGCGAGGACGCGGGCGATCCGCATCCGGCTCGTCAGCGAGCGGTCGTCGGTCGGGTCCTCCGCCAGGAACGCGTCCAGGATCTCCGACCGGATGCGGCCCGTGTCGCGCTCGATCTCGGCCGGGGACAGGCCCCGCTCGAGCAGGCCCGCGACCGCGAGCAGGATCTCGCCGACGAAGCGGTCGTGCCAGGGATGGCCCAGGGGCACGATGGTGACCGCGTTGTCCCAGAACACCTCGTCCAGCGCGAGCCCGCCGCGGAACGCGGGCGCCCCCTTGCGCCAGAGGTCGACCGCGTCGACGGCGGACACGAGCGCCGCCAGCCGGGCCTCTGCGGCGGGGTCGATGGTCCGCGCCGCGTAGAGGGCGCGGTGCTCGGACGCCATCCGGGTCGCGCTCCGGTCGCCGTCGACCAGGACCACGACGTTCGGGTCGCCGAGGTCGAACGCGTTCAGCGTCCCCTCCCCGCCCGGCACGGGCAAGAGGCCGTCGGCCGCGAGCTGGTCGAGCGAGGACGCGTGGTGGTCGAGGACGATCAGCCGGTGCTGCGCCCCGGCCTCGCGCCGCCGGTTCAGGGCCGCGAAGCTCCGGATGAACTTCACGGCCACGTCCTCGAGCCCGAGATCGGTGACGATCAGCAGCTCCGGCTCGGCCGTCCTGCCGAGGCGCTTCAGCTCGGCCTCGACCACGGGGCCGACATCGGCGTAGCGCGGCACGTGGACGATGGCGGTCCGGTCCAGGAAGGCGCCGACGACGGTCGAGGCTCCGTAGCCGTCGAGGTCGTGGTGGGTGATCTGCGTGACGTTCACGGTCGGGTCCGGGCTGGCGCGAGGGGAATCGGAGAGGCCGGGCGGCGCGCCCGGCCGGGTGCTTATGGCACGGCGGGGCCGCGGCGCGCGCCGACTTTGCTCCGGGGCGGCCGGGGCCTACGGTCGGGCATGGCCTTGTTCGAACGTCTCAGAGCCGCCGCGGCGGCCGATTGGTCCCTCTATGTCGAGCACGAGTTCGTGCGGCAGGTGGAGGCCGGCACGCTGCCCGAGGCCGCCTTCCGGGCCTACCTCGTGCAGGACTACCTCTTCCTGATCCAGTTCGCCCGGGCCTACGCGCTCGCCGTCTACAAGGGCCGCACCCTCGGCGACATGCGGGCGGCCCAGGCGGGCCTGTCCGCCATCCTGGACGTCGAGATGGACCTCCACGTGCGGCTCTGCGAGCGCCGCGGCCTGTCCGCGGCCGAGCTCGAGGCCGCGCCGGAGCATGCGGCGACGATCGCCTACACGCGCTTCGTGCTGGATTGCGGCGCCTCGGGCGACCTCCTCGACCTGCACGTGGCGCTCGCCCCCTGCGTGGTCGGCTACGCCGAGATCGCGGCCCGGCTCGCGGCCCGGCAGCGCGCGCCGCTCGAGGAGCATCCCTACGGCGAGTGGATCCGGGAATACGCGGGCGAGCCCTACCGCGACGTCGCCGCCGCGGCCCGCCGCCACCTCGACGACCTCGCCGCGCGCGCCATGACGGAGCGACGCTTCGCGGAGCTCGTCGTGCTGTTCGGCAAGGCCTCCCGGCTGGAGGCCGACTTCTGGCAGATGGCCCTCGATTCGGCGACCGCCGGCCGCTGACGGGCCCGCCCACCCCCGCCCGATGCCTCGAATGCGACCGGTCGGAGCAGGGCTCCGTTCACGGCCCCGGCCCTAGAACCGGGCCCGGAGGGTGACCCGATGATCAGTGCGATCTCGACCGCGTTCGCGGGCATGCAGGGCGCGTCCCGGCAGTTCGAGCAATCGGCGGCCCGGATCGCGAGCGGACCGGCGGCGTCCGACGACACGCTGGCGGCCGTCGTCGACACGATGGCGGCGGAGACGAGCCTCGCCCTGAACACGGCCGTCCTGCGCACCGCGCTCGACCTTCAGAAGCAGGTCGTCGACATCCTCGTCTGACGCTCGGCTCAGCGGCCGCGCCGCTCCGAGGGCAGGCGCGACAGCGAGGCGGCCGCCCCCACGAAGGCGAGGCAGGCCGCGACCCCGAGCGCGACCGTCTCCCCCCGGCCGGGCAGCAGCGCGAGCAGGATCGCGACGAGCGTGGCGCCGGCCGTCTGGCCCGTGAGGCGCGCCGTCGCCAGCATGCCGCCGGCCGCGCCGGACCGCGCCCGGGGCGCCGCCAGGATCATGGTCCGGTTGTTCGGCGCCTGGAACAGGCCGAAGCCGAGCCCGCACAGGGCCATGCGCCAGGCGATGGCCGTCGCGTCGGCATCGCCCGGCAGCGTCGCCATGAGCGTCAGCCCCACGCCGAACACCGTCAGGCCGAGCCCGCCCAGGATGGAGGCGCTGTACTGGTCCGACAGCCGCCCCGCGATCGGCCCGAGGATCGCGACGGCGATCGGCCAGGGCGTGAGCAGCAGGCCGACCTGCACGGGCGACATGCCGCGCACGCTCTCGAAGAAGAAGGGCAGCGTCACGAAGGCGAGCATCTGGGCGCAGAACGAGCAGACGGAGGTCGCGACCGAGAGCGCGAAGATCGGGATGCGCAGGAGGTCCACGGGCAGCATCGGATGCGTCACGTGCAGCTCGCGCAGGGCCAGGACGCCGCCCGAGACGAGGCCGCCCGCCAGCATCGCGGCGCCGAGCCCGGGCCGGTCGGACCGGGTGAGGAGATCGATCCCGCCGATCACGAGGCCGAAGGCGAGCGCGTTGAGGAGCGCGCTGACGGCATCGAACCGGCGGCCGGAGCCGCTCGTCCGCGGCAGGAACGCCGCCGCCACGGCGAGCGTCAGGATGCCGATCGGCACGTTGACGGCGAAGAGCCACGGCCAGTCGGCGACGGACAGGATCCCGGCCGCGACCGTCGGCCCGACGGCGGCCGCCACCGACACGACCAGGGCGTTGATGCCGACGCCGCGGCCGAGGAGCCGCGTCGGATAGGTGAAGCGGACGAGCGCCGCGTTGATCGCCATGATGCCGGACGCGCCGAGCCCCTGGGCGATGCGGGCGGCCGTGAGCTCGGCGAGCGTGGTCGAGAGCGCGCAGGCGAGCGACGCGGCCGTGAAGACGGCGAGCCCCGCCATGTAGACCCGCTTGTAGCCGAGGATGTCGCCGAGCGCCGCGAAGGGCAGGAGCGAGACGACGGTCGCGATCTGGTAGGCGTTGACGATCCAGATCGCGTCCGCCGGCGAGACGCGGAACTGGCGCGCGATCGTCGGCAGCGCGACGTTCGCGAGCGCGCCGTCGAGCACGGCCATCGTGATGGCGAGCCCGATCGCGAGCGCGGAAAGATACCGGGCAGGCACCGGCAATCCGTCTTCAGCCTCGGCCTCGTGCGTCACGCCGCCCCCGTCCGCTCCGTCCGCCCCGAGTAGTTCGCCGGCGGTCGCGCCGCAACGACGGCGTCAGCCGGCCGGCGGCGACGCGGCCGCCCGCCGGCGCCGGAACGCGGCCAGCGCGGGCGCCAGGACCAGGGCCTCGAGCCCCACGAGGACCGTGCCGAGGGCGAGGCCCACGACGCCCGACCCGGCGGCGCCGACCACCCAGGCGACGGCCGGCCCGATCGCGGGCACCGCCCCGGCGGCCGACGCGGCCGCGTGCTCGATCGCGTGGCCGAGCATCGTCCAGCCGTAGCCCTCGAGGCCGTGCACGACGATGCCGCCTCCGACCCAGATCATCGCCGCCGTGCCGACGACGCCCAGGACCTGGAGGAGCGCCGGCATGAAGCGGACGAGCCCGCGCCCGAAGGCCCGCGACAGCCGCCCGAGGCCTCCGCCGGAGGCGCTGGCGGCCAGGGCCAGACCCACGTCGTCGGCCTTCACGATCAGCGCCACGGCGCCGTACACGCCGACCGTGATGCCGAGGCCGACCAGCGCGAGCACGATGGCCTGGGTGAGGATGCCGCCCTCCGGCACGGCCGCGAGCGTGATCGCCATGATCTCGGCCGACAGGATGAAGTCGGTCTTGATGGCGCTCGCGACCTTGCGCTCCTCGAACGCCTTCGGATCGAGAACCGGGCGCGGCGTCGCGTCGCCGGCCGGCTCGGCCGGGTGGAAGAGGCCGTGGCAGACCTTCTCGGCGCCCTCGAAGCAGAGATAGGCGCCGCCGAGCATCAGGAGCGGCGTGACGGCCCAGGGCGCGAGGAGCTTCAGCGCGATGGCGACCGGCAGCAGGATGAGGAGCTTGTTGCGCAGCGACCCGAGCGCGATCCGGCCGATGATGGGCAGCTCGCGCGCGGGCGACAGGCCGACCACGTAGCCCGGCGTCACGGCCGTGTCGTCGATGACGACGCCCGCCGCCTTGACGCCCGCCCGCGCCGTCTGGGCCGCCACGTCGTCGAGCGACGCGGCGGCCGCCTTGGCGAGCCCGGCGATGTCGTCGAGGAGCGCGATCAGACCGATGCTCAAGGGGCGCCTTCGCGGTTGGGTCCGGATCCGGACGGGACGGCTCGGCCGCCGCATGCCGGCCCGGACGTCTGCCCGTCGGGAAAGCCCCCGGCCGGCGCCGGTTCCCCCGGCTCCACCGCGGGCCGGCCTCCCGGCCGTCCGGCGGCGCGACGGTCGCGACCGGCCCGGCCCGCCCCGTGATCCACGAAAGTATCGGTGCCGGGCGCCCTCCCCCGTGCTAGCTCCTCGCACCGAGCGGACGACGATCCGCCGCAAGGCGCCCGAGACGAGGTGCCGCCCCGGGAGGACACGACATGGGTGATCGGAGCGTGAGCCGCAGGCTCGTCCTCGGCGGGATGGCCGGGATGGCGGCGGGCGGACCGACGGGCCTCGGCGCGCAGCCGCTGCCGCTGCCGGCGCAGCCCGTGGCGCTCACCATCATCGACGTGGCGGGCAACCTGCAGCTCACGCAGGTGGGCATCGAGCGCTTCCGGACGCAGAACCCGAAGCTCGTCTCGCGCATCAACTACCAGCGCGCCCCCTCGCCCGAGCTGCCGGGCAAGCTGAAGGCCCAGCAGGCGGCGGGCCGGGTCGACCTGGACCTCGTCCTGACGGGCCCGGGCGCGATGTCGGACGGGGTCGAGCAGGGTCTCTGGATCGAGGTCTGGTCGAAGCACGCGGAGGCGCTGCCGAAGCCGGAGGCGACCTACCACGAGGCCGCCCTGATGATGCAGCGCAATTTCGGCCGGGACCAGGGCGTCGCGGTCGCCTATTCGCCCTCGGGCCCGATCTTCGAATACCACGCCGACAAGGTGAGGACGGTCCCGAAGACGGCCGGCGACTTCCTCCAATGGGTCAAGGCGAACCCGAACCGGTTCACCTACGCGCGGCCCGCCAATTCCGGTCCGGGTTGGACCTTCCTCATGGGCATGCCCTACATCCTGGGCGACAGCGACCCGAAGGACCCGATCAAGGGCTGGGACAAGACCTGGGCCTGGCTCAAGGAGCTCGACAACGCGATCGACCACTATCCGGGCAACACGACGGCCTCGATGCGGGAATTCGGCGAGGGCAGCCGCGACATCGTCGTGTCGACCTGCGGCTGGGACATCAATCCGCGCGTCCTCGGCATCGTGCCGAAGGAGGTGGAGGTGTTCGCGCTCGACGGCACCCACTGGGTGCCGGACACGCAGTTCATGTGCATCCCGAAGGGCGTCCCGCCCGAGAAGGTGGCGGTGCTGCTGCAGCTCATGGCCTTCATGCTGAAGCCCGAGCAGCAGGCGCTCACCTACGACAAGGGCTACTTCTACCCGGGCCCGGCCGCCAAGGACGTGACGCTCGCCATGGCGCCCGCCGAGAGCCAGGAGGTCGTGCGGGACTATGGCCGGCCGCTCTACGCGAAGCTGATCGCCGAGCTGCCGGTCGAGACGCCGCTCGCGCCCGACAGGCTCGTCGCGGCCTTCCGGCGCTGGGACCAGGAGGTCGGGGCCAAGAAGGCGAGGCAGTAGCGTGCGCTTCGCCGCCATCGGGCTCGACCACCGCCACGTCTACCACATGGTGGGCGAGCTGCTCGCCGCCGGCGCGACCTGCGTCGGCTACTGCCCGCAGACCTCGGACCCGCGCGTGCTGGACGGCTTCCGCGAGCGCTTCCCGCGGCTTCCCGCGACCGACAGGCGAGCGCTCCTCGACGACCCGACCGTGGACGCGATCGTCTGCGCGGCGGTCCCGGTCGACCGGGCCGGCATCGCGATCGACGCCATGCGGCGCGGCAAGGACGTGATGGTCGACAAGCCCGGCCTGACGAGCCTCGCTCAGCTGGAGGCGGTCCGGGCGGTCGTCGCCGAGACGGGCCGCATCTTCTCCATCTGCTTCTCGGAGCGGTTCGTGGTGCCGGCGACCATCGTGGCGGGCAAGCTCGTCGCGGACGGCGCCATCGGGCGCGTGGTGCAGACGGTCGGGCTCGGCCCGCATCGGCTCAACGCCGCCATCCGGCCCGCCTGGTTCTTCGATCCCTCGACCTACGGCGGCATCCTGGCCGACATCGCGTCCCACCAGATCGACCAGTTCCTCGTCTTCACAGGATCACAGGACGCCCGGATCGTCACGAGCGCGATCGGCACGATCGGTCACGCGGACCGGCCGGGCTTCGAGGATTACGGCGACCTGATCCTGGAGAGCGACCGGGCGCGCGGCTTCGTGCGGGTGGACTGGTTCACGGCCGACGGCCTGCCGACCTGGGGCGACGGCCGGCTCACCATCCTCGGCACCGAGGGCACGATCGAGCTGCGCAAATACGTCGACCTCGACGGCCGGCCGGGCACGGACCACGTCTTCCTGGTCGACCGGGCGGGCGTCCGCCACATCGACGCCTCGCGCGAGCCCCTGACGTATTTCCGGGCGTTCCGCCGGGACGTCGAGGAGCGGACGGCGACCGCCATGGACCAGGCGCACGTCTTCACGGTCTCCCGCCTCGCCCTCGAGGCGCAGGCCGGCGCCCGGCGCTGGCCCGCGCCCGGCCCCGCGGGGGCGGCGGCGTGAGCCGGATCGGCGTCGCGATCGTCGGGCTCGGGCCGGCCTCGCAGCCGCATGCGCGCTGCCTGCAGGCGCTCGGCGACCGCGTCGAGGTCGTCTGGGCGGCGAGCCGCTCGCCCGAGCGGACGGCCGCCTTCGCGGCGACCTTCGGCGTCCCGGTCACGACCGACATCGGGGCGGCGATCGCGGATCCGGCCGTGGAGGCCGTGATCGTCCTCACGCCGCCCGCCGCCCACCTGGAGGTGGCCGAGCGCTGCTTCGCGGCCGGCAAGCACGTGCTCGTCGAGAAGCCGCTCGAACTGACGGTCGCGCGCGGCCGGGCCCTGGTCGAGGCCGGGCGGCGATCGGGCCGGCGCCTCGGCATCGTGCTCCAGCACCGCTTCCGGCCGGCGAGCCTGCGGCTCCGCGAGGTGCTGCGCGGCGGCGGGCTGGGCGCCGTCGAGGCCGCCTCCATGGCGGTGCCCTGGTGGCGCCCCCAGGCCTATTACGACGAGCCCGGCCGGGGCACGATGGCCCGCGACGGCGGCGGCGTGCTGCTGACCCAGGCGATCCACACGCTCGACCTCTTCCGGTCGCTCGTCGGCGTGTCCGACGTCGTGGCGGCCTCGCGCGCGACGACCGGCCTGCACCGCATGGAGACGGAGGACTACGTCTCCGCGCTCGTCCGGCTCGGCAACGGCGCGCCGGGGACCGTGATGGCGACGACGGCCTTCCCGCCCGGCCGCCCCGAGCGCATCGAGATCATGGGCCGGCACGGCGCCGCGCTGCTCGTCGGCGGGCGGCTCGAGATCGACTGGGTCTCGGGCGAGCGCGAGATCGTCGAGGCCGAGGGCGCGACGGGCGCGGGCGCGAACATCATGGACTTCCCGATCGACGCGCATCTCGCCCTGATCGGCGACTTCCTCGACGCCTGTCGCGACGACCGCGATCCGGCCGTCTCGGGCGAGGAGGCGCTGGCCTCGCAGATGCTGGTCGACCGGATCCTGCAGGCGAGCCGGGGCTGAGGGCCGCGGCGCCCTCCGGACGGCGAAAGGGCCGCCCCGAGGGACGGCCCTTCCTGTCGTCGATGGCGGATCAGACCGCCGGGTAGGTGCCGACGCGGCGGCGGGGGCCGCCATCCGTCATCGTGCCGCCAAGGCCGGAGGTCGTGGAGGCCGCGGCGCCGATCGTGCCGGGCGCCATGGCGCCGGTCGTGCCCGGCGCGTACTGGCCCTCCGTGTACGTCCCGGACCAGCCTTCCTTGCGCCAGGTCGCCTCGCGCTCGGCCATGTCGACCGTGCCCTCGTCGTCGAGGATGTCGGTCACGGCCGCGACGCGGCTGTCCTCGGTCCGCACGGTGACGAGCGTGCCGCCGCGGCGGATGCCCTCGGCGTAGCTGTGCGCGTGCGCCTCGTCGATGCCGGCCCCCGTGAGGGCGCCGACCGCGCCGCCGGCCGCC
>JAEUAC010000387.1 GCA_019695455.1 Methylorubrum extorquens
GAACCTCTATTACTGCTTCATCGGGAGCCTCGTCGGCACGCTGATCGGCGTGCTGCCCGGCATAGGGCCGCTCGCCGCGATGTCGCTGCTGCTGCCGGCCACGGCGACCCTGACGCCGGTCGGCTCCATGTCCATGCTGTGCGCCCTCTTCTACGGCGCCATGTACGGCGGCTCGACGACGTCGATCCTCGTGCGCATCCCGGGCGAGGCCGCCTCCGTCGTCACCTGCCTCGACGGCTACGAAATGGCGAAGCGCGGTCGTGCGGGCGCGGCCCTCGGCATCGCGGCGATCGGGTCCTTCATCGCCGGCACGATCAGCCTCGTCATCCTCACGTTCTTCTCGCCATTCCTCAGCGAGGCCGCGCTCGGCTTCGGGCCGCCCGAGAACGCGGCCCTCATGCTGCTCGGGCTCGTCTGCACGATCCTCCTGATCGAGGGATCGGCCGTGAAGGGGCTGATCATGATCGGCCTCGGCGCGTTCCTCGCCTCCATCGGCCTCGACAGCGTGACGGGCACGGAGCGCTTCACCTTCGGAACGGTGAACCTCGTCGCCGGCATCGACCTGCTGGCGCTCGTGATCGGCCTCTTCGGCATCTCGGAGATCCTCCAGAACGTCGAGACGCAGCTGCGCACGCAGGTGGTCGCCACGCGGATCGGCCGGCTGCTGCCCGATCGCGACGAATGGCGGCGCTCGCTCGTGCCGATCTTCCGCGGCAGCGGCCTCGGCTTCGTCCTCGGCCTCATCCCGGGCGGCGGTCCCGTGACGGCGGCCTTCATGTCCTATGCCCTGGAGAAGCGGCTCTCGGCGCATCCCGAGCGGTTCGGCCAGGGCGAGATCGCAGGCGTGGCCGGACCGGAATCGGCCAACAACTCCGCGGTCGCGGCCGGCATGATCCCCCTCATGTCTCTCGGGCTGCCGGGCAACGCCGTCACGGCGCTCCTCATGGGGGCGCTCATCATGCAGGGCGTACAGCCCGGCCCGCTCTTCATCGTGCAGAAGCCCGAGATCTTCTGGGGTGTCGTCGCCAGCATGTATATCGGCAACGTCTTCCTGCTGATCCTCAACCTGCCGCTGATCGGCATGTGGGTGCAGCTTCTGCGGGTGCCGTACCATCTTCTGTTCCCGCTGATCCTCCTGTTCTCGATCGTCGGCGCCTATTCGGCGAACAAGAACGTCTTCGATCTCTGGGTGATGCTGGGGCTCGGCGTCCTCGGCTACGTGCTGCGCAAGCTCCGCTACGAGATGGCGCCTCTCGTCCTCGCCTTCGTGCTCGCGCCGCTGCTCGAACAGGCCCTGCGGCAGGCCATGGTCATGTCGCCCCAGGGCGCCACCATCTTCCTGACGCGGCCGCTCTCGCTCGGCCTCCTCGGACTGGTCGTGGCGCTCGTGGCCTTCGTGCTGTTCGGCCAGAAGAAAGTCCGTTTCCAGGGAGGAGAGATATGAGAACCGCGCGCCACTGGCTCCTGGCCTTCGGCCTCATCGGAGCCGCCTTCGCGCCGGCAGCGGCCCAGGGCACCGACCCCAAGGCGGAGATCGCCAAGGCCAAGCCGAAGGACTTCCCGACCCAGCCGATCGAGATCACGGTCGTCTATCCGGCCGGCGGCGGCATGGACATCAACGGGCGCCTCGTCGCGCGCTTCATGGAGAAGTGGGGCGGCGACCGGGTCCTCGTGAACAACCGGACGGGCGGCGCCGGCCTCGTCGGGCACACCTGGCTCGCGACCCAGGCACCCAAGGACGGCTACAGCGTCGGCGTCATCGCGAACTTCATCTTCGCCGATGGCATGCTGCGCTCCAACAAGCGCTGGAGCCACACGGACGTCGAGCCCCTGACCTATCTGAACAGCGAGGGGCTGAACCTCGTCGTGAACCGGGACGGTCCCTTCAAGGACAAGAGCCTGAAGGATCTCCTGGCGCTCGCGAAGGAGAAGCCGGGTACCGTGCGGTTCGGCACCGTGCCGGGCTCCATGTACGACTACATGATCGACCAGGTGGAGAGCGAGAGCGGGGCCAAGTTCCTGCGCGTGCCCTTCCAGGGCGGCGCGCCGGGGATCGCCGCGCTCCTCGGCAACAACATCGACATCGGCATCGGCTTCTGGGGCGAGGTGTCGAGCTACCTGGAGGCCAAGCGGCTCGTCCCCATCGCGGTCTCGAGCGCCGAGACGTCGCCCTTCATCCCGGATGCGCCGACATTGGCCGCGATCCTCGGCAACAAGGACGTGGTCTGGGTGGCGACCCGCTGGGCGGCCGTGCCGAAGGGCGTGCCGGCCGACCGCAAGGCCTATCTCGCGGCGGTGTTGAACGCAGCCGCGGCCGATCCCGACCTGCAGGAGGAGTTCAGGAAGCTCGGGTCGGTTCCCGATCCGGCGATCGACACCCCCGCCAAGGCGGCCGAGCGGCTGGACAGGCTCGCCGAACTCGAGCGCGAGTTCTACGCCAAGACCGGTCGGCTCAAGTAGATGGGCGCCGAGGACCGCCTGCGTGCGCTCGGGATCGAGCTGCCGCCTCCCTTCAGGGACGAGGCGAACCGCGTTCGGGCCCTCCGCTCGGGCCCTCACGTCTACATGAGCGGGCACGGCCCGCTCGGACCCGGCAACGTGCCCTATGTCACGGGCAAGCTCGGCCGCGAGCTTTCGATCGCGCAGGGCGCGGAGGCGGCGCGGCTGACCGGGCTCTGCTGCCTGTCGACCTTGCGCAATCATCTCGGCACGCTCGACGGCGTGACGCGGGTCGTGCGGGTCGTCGGCTTCATCAACTGCGCGCCGGGCTTCAACACGCCGTCGGAGGTGCTGCACGGCTTCTCCGACCTGATGGTGGAGATCTTCGGGGAAGCGGGCCGGCATACCCGCTCCGCGATCGGCGTCGCCGAACTCTACGCCGACATCCCGATCGAGGTGGAGGCCCTGTTCGAGGTCGACGGCGCGCCCCCACGGAAGGAGATTCCATGAACGCGGCCGACACGTTCGCCGAGCGGCTGAGGAGCGGGCCCATGGTGGTCGCTCCCGGTGCTTACGACTGCATCGGAGCCCGCCTGATCGCGCAGGCAGGGTTCGGGGCGGTCTACATGACGGGCGCCGGCACGGCCGCGACGCTCGGCTTCCCGGATTACGGCCTCGTCAGCATGAACGAGATGACGGAGAACGCCGGCCGAATCGCGCGCTCCGTCGACGTGCCGGTCGTGGCGGACGCCGACACCGCCTTCGGCAACGAGCTGAATGCCACCCGGACGGTCCGGGAATACGAGCGCCAAGGCGTCGCCGCCATCCACATCGAGGACCAGGAATTCCCGAAACGCTGCGGGCATCTCGAGGACAAGGTCGTCATCCCGCTGGACGATTACGTGGCCAAGATCCGTGCGGCCGTGGCGGCCCGGACCAACACGAACTTCACGATCATCGCACGGACGGATTCCCGGGCGGGGCTCGGGCTGGAGGAGGCCGTCCGGCGCTGCAACGCGGCGCTCGAGGCCGGCGCCGGCATGGCCTTTCTCGAGGCACCGCAGAGCCTGGA
>JAEUAC010000390.1 GCA_019695455.1 Methylorubrum extorquens
GCCGAGCGCGTAGGCCCGCAGCATCGACGCGCCGGACGCGTCCGCCGCCTCGCCGGCCGCGAGCGCCGCCGGCGCCAGCACGGCCGATCCGTGCGCGATCGATCCCGTATGCGTGTCGTCGTATTCGAGGGAGTGGATCAGGCCGCCGTTGACCAGCGCGGCGTCGGCCGGGCTCGCGGTCGCGGCGGAGCCGAGGATGGTGGCGGGACCGCCCGGCGCGAGACCCGCGGCATAGCGGATGTAGGGCCGGCCCACGGCCGAGCCGCGCGAGGCGAGGCCGACGCCGAGGGCGTCCAGGAGATGCAGGCGGGCCGCCGCCTCGACGTCCGGCGGGAGAGCCTCCCGGGCGAGGCTGCGGAAGCGGCGCACGAGGCGCCGGGCCACGGGCACCGCGTTCATGCCGCGTGGCCGAGTTCGCGCGCCGCCGCCAGCGCGGCGAGCCGCCCGAGCGCGATGGCGGACAGGAGGCCGTTGCCGGACGCGTAGCCGAGCGCTCCGCTCCGGCCGCTGATGCCGGCCGCCGCGCCCCCTCCGGCGAAGAGGTTGGGGATCGGAGCGCCGCCCGGCCTGAGCACGCGCCCGTCGCCGTCGACCCGCAGCCCGCCCTGCGTGTGGAAGAGGCCCGGCACGACGCGGCAGGCGTAGAACGGGGCCGCCAGGCGGCCGAGGCCGAAATCGCGGCGCCCGAATCGGTCCGGGCCGCCGCCGGACGCCGCCGCGCCGAAGGCCGCGAACTCGCGGGCGAAGGCCGCCGGGTCGAGCCCGACGGACCGGGCCAGGTCCTCGGGCGTGTCGGCCCGCTTCAGCCCGCCGATCCGCCAGAGTTCGAGGAACTCCTCCTCGCCGGCCGCGACGTCGAAGATCGCCTGGTCGAAGATCGCGAAGGTGTCGCCGCCCCGGCCGAGCACCACCCGGGCGTAGCCGGAATAGCCGAGGCTCTCGTCGCCGAAGCGCAGCCCGTCGTCCCCGACCATGAACCCGCCCTTCTCGATCGTCGTCCAGGAGAGGAGGCTGCCGTGCGGGTAGGCGACCGCCGCATAGCCCTGGTAGGCGGCCATGTTGGCGAAGTCGGCGCCGATGGTCTCGCCCCAGCGGATCGCCTCGCCGGTCGAGCCGCGCGCGCCGAAATACTCGGCCCCGCCGATCTCGGGGCAGAAGCGCCGCACGAGGTCGGGATCCCCGGCGAAGCCGTTGACCGACAGGATGGTCTTGCCGGCCCGGATCTCGCTCCGGGCGCCGCCCGTCTCGACGACGGCGCCCCGCACCTCGCCGTCCTCCACGATCAGGGCGACCGCGCCGTTGCCGACCGCGATCGGCACGTCGCGCGCCTCGACGGCCGCGATCAGGTCGTCGACGAGGTCCTGGCCGCGCCGCGACACGGGCGCGTGCAGCCGCGGCACCGAATGGCCGATATGCTTGTAGGCCGTGACGAGCGCGATGCGGGCGCCCACCGCGTCGACCAGCCACTCGACCGTCTCGGCCGAGACGCCCGCGAGCCGGCGCACGAGGTCGAGATCGTCCGTCTCCCTGGCGATGCCCATCAGGTCGCGCACCATGCGGTCGGGGTCGTCGTCGATCCCGGCCTCGCGCTGGAAGCGGCTGCCGGCCGCCGGCACGGAGCCCGTCGACAGGGAGGAATTGCCGCCCGGCCGGTCCTGCTTCTCGATCACGGCGACGCTGGCGCCGGCATCGTGGCCCGCGATCGCGGCCGCGAGCCCGCAGCCCCCCGCCCCGACCACCAGGATGTCGACATCGTTGCCCATCAGCGCCCCGCGTCCCGCATCATGTCGTCCATCGTGTCCCGCCACGTCGCGTCCGGATCGGCCTCGCCGCGCACGATCCCGGCGAGCACGCCGGCCATGGCCGGGAAGGCTCCGGCGGTGTTCTCGGACAGCTTGGCCAGCAGCGTCGCCTCGTCGAAGGGCTGGTCGGCCCCGCCGCGCGCGCTGGCCCGGCCCTCCGTCCAGGCCTCGCCGTCCCGGAAGCGCCACGTCACGCGCGAGGGCCGGTCGTTCGGCGGCTCGGGCACCGCGCCGATCGGGGCGAGCCGGACGCGCCGACGGAGGTCCGCGATGCGCGGATCGTGCAGCGCGTCCTCGCTGAAGGCGGCCTGGCCGCCCGTCCCGACCACCGCCGTCGCGGCCATCGCGTGCGGCATCGAGAACTTGGCGGAGAGGACCGTCGGGGGCTCGACCGCCGTGAGCGTCAGCCCGCGCGGATGGGTCTCGACCAGGATCTCCTCGAGGTCGTCGAGGGACCTGTCGCTCCCCAGCCGCTCGCGCAGGGCCAGCGTCGCCTCGATGGCGCCGTGGGCGTACTGGCAGCAGGCGAAGACCTTGTGGTAGCCGCCGGCGATCGCCCATTCGGCGCCGAGCCCGTCCGTCAGGTCCTCCGGCCGCACGGACGTCCCGAGCGCCGTCGCGAAGACGTCGTGGAAGGTCTCGGGAATGCCGGCGATCCCGGCCTCGGCGAAATCCGCCGAGCGGATCCCGATCCAGGCGCCGGCCGACGTCCAGGCGTTGCGGACGAGCGCGCCGTCGATCGCGTGCTCGTAGGGGCCGGCGAAGGTCATGCTGGCCGCTCCCGACACCGCGTCGAGCAGGAGCGCCGCGTCGTGCCCGCGGATCAGCGACACGCCGGCCGCGGCCCCGATGGTCGCGAAGGCGGCGTGGGGATGGACGGTCATGGCCGGGAACGGGAAGGCCCGCGCCATGCGGACCGTGATCTCGTAGGCGACCGCCAGCGCGGTCAGGACCTCAGCGAGGCGCGATCCGCGCGCCTCCGCCTCGGCCAGGAGGGCCGGCATCACGTAGGCCCCGGCATGGCAGGGCGCGCCGCGATAGCCCTCGTCGAGCTCGCACCAGGCGGCCGCCATGCCGTTGGCGGAGGCCGCCGAGGCGCGATCGAGCCGGGGCGTGCCCGGGGCGAAGACGCTCGCCTCGGCCGCGTGCGAGGCGCGGGCGAAGAGCGCGCGGCTGCGCGCCACGCCGGGCTCCGTGGCGGCCGCGACCATGGCGCCGAGATTGTCCGCCAGGACCAGGGCGGCCCGGTCGCGGACGGCCGGCGGGAGCGGGTCCCGGACGGCCCCCGCGGCCCAGCGCGCGAGGTCGATCGCGGCGGCGGCGCTCGCCGCCCGGACGGCGTCGTCGCGGATCGGCTTCATGTCAGAACCACTCCCAGAGGTCGGGCTTGGCGGCGAGCGTGGCCGCGTCGCCCTGGTAGACGGCCCGTCCCGATTTCAGGATCAGGCAGTGCTCCACGACCTTCAGGGTCGCGGGCACGTTCTGCTCGACGATGACGAGGCCGGTCCCGAACGTCTTGCTGACGGCCGTGAGCTGACCCATCACGTTGCGGACGATGACGGGCGCGAGGCCCGTCGACGGCTCGTCGAGCAGCAGCCATTTCGGCTGGGTCATCATGGCCATGCCGAGCGCCAGCATCTGCTGCTCGCCGCCCGACATCGAACCCGCCCGCTGGCTGCGCCGCTCGTCGAGGACGGGGAAGATGCGCAGCACCTCCTTCACGAAGGTCGGATCGAACAGGAGGCCCGCGACCGTCAGGTTGCGCTCGACGGAGAGGTTCGGGAAGACGTTGTGCCCCTGGGGCACGAACGCGATGCCGCGCCGCACGGTGGCCGGCACCTGGCCGGGCACGACCGGCTCGCCGTTGAAGCGGACGCGGCCGGAGGACGGCGCGTGCGCGCCGATGATGCAGCGGAGCAGCGTCGTCTTCCCGGCCCCGTTATGGCCGAAGATGCCGAGCCGCCCGCCGTCGGCGAGGCTCGCGGAGATGCCCTCCAGGGCCGTCAGCGAGCCGTAGCCGGCCGAGACGGAATCGATCTCGAGCATGGCGCGTCAGGTCCCGAAGTAGAGTTCGGTCAGCCGGGGGTCGGCGATGAGATCGGCGACGGGCCCGCGCGCCATCACCTTGCCGGCGAACATGAAGACGCCCTCGTCGCAGAGGTCGCGGATGAAGGCGACGTTGTGCTCCACGACGCAGACGGCGACCCCGCTCGCCGCGACGTCCCGGACGACCCGCTGCATCGTATCGTAGGCCTGGCCCTCGACGCCCGCCATCGGCTCGTCGAGGAGCAGGCAGCGGGACTCGTTCATCAGGGCGCGCGCCACCCCGACCAGCTTCTGCTGCCCGAAGGTCAGGTCGGCCGCGCGCGTCCCGGCGACGCCCGCGAGCCCCGTGCGCTCGAGGACGTCCAGCGCCTTGCGGCGGGTCCTGGCCTCCTCGCGCCGGATGCCGCCCCGATCGACCGCGAGGCGCCAGATCCTCTCGCCCGGATAGCGCCGCGGTCCGACCATCAGGTTGTCGAGGACGGACAGGGACGAGAACAGGCGCAGGTTCTGCCAGGTGCGCGACAGGCCGCGCGCGGCCCGCCGGTGCGTCTTAAGCCGGTCGATCCGCTCGCCGTCGAGGGCGATGGTGCCGGAATCGGCCGGGAAGATGCCGCTCACGAGGTTGAACAGCGAGGTCTTGCCGGCACCGTTCGGCCCGATGAGCCCGATCACCCGCCCGGCCGACAGCGTGAGGTCGATCGCGTCCGCGACGACGATCCCGCCGAAGCGCTTGTTCAGTCCGCGGATCTCAAGGACGGGCGACATCGGACGCCTCCCTCGACGGGCGCCAGAAGTCGCCGGCCGCGATCAGGCCCTGCGGCCGCCAGAACATGAAGACCAGCACGAGCCCCGTGAACAGGAGCCCCTGCAGCGGACCCAGCAGGGCCGACGGCAGGTCCACGAACGTGATGGCCTGCGGCAGGACCTGGAGCAGGACCGCGCCGAGCACCGGGCCCCAGGTGGTGCGGATGCCGCCCACGACGACCATGGTGAGGATGGCGGCGGACTGGAGCAGCTCGAACTGCTCGGGCGTCACGAAGCGGAAGTAATGCGCGTAGAGCGCGCCCGCGAGGCCGGCGAGGCCGGAGCCGAGCGCGAACACGGCGACCTTCATGGCCACCGCGTTGCGGCCGAGCGCCCCGAAGGCGAGCTCGTCGTCCCGCATGGCGCTCAGCGCGCGGCCGTAGGGGCCGTGCGCGATCGAGCGCACGAGGAGCACCGTCGCCACGGCGACCGCGATCACGAGCGCCACGTAGGCCTCGCGCCCGACCGTCTGGACGAGGAAGCCCGGGATGTTCGTGAGGCCGCCGGCGCCGCCCGTGAAGGAGACGTTCTTGATCGCCTCGAGCAGGCCGAGCTGGAAGCCGATGCTGGCGATCAGGAGGTAGTCCCCCGAGACGCGCAGCGACGGCAGCGCGACCGCGACGGAGGCGACCGTGGCGGCGAGCGCCCCCAGGATCATGGCGACCGGAACCGGCACGCCGTAGTCCCGCGCAAGGATCGCCGAGACGTAGGCGCCGATCGCGTAGAAGACCGGGTGGGCGATGGAGACGAGGCCCGCATAGCCGATGATGAGGTTGAAGCTCGACGCCAGGATGATGCCGAGCGCGATCAGGATGAGGAGCGTGTAGACGTAATCCATGGCTCAGCCCTCCCCGGCCGCGGCGGCCTTGCCGCCCGCGCCGGGCACGGTCGGATCGAGATCGACGCTCGCGACCTTCCGGGCGAGGCCGCGCCGGCGTTCCGGCAGCTTCACGCCCTTCGGGAAGAAGACGATGGCGAGGAACAGGAAGACGTAGAGCAGGAAGCCCTGCCACTCGGACGGGATGAACAGCACGCTGCCGTTCTGGACGACGCCGAGGACGACGGCCGTGATCGCCGCGCCCCAGACGTTGCCGATCCCGCCGATGATCGTGGCCGCGATCGCGAACAGCATGAGCTCGATGGAGGTCGTGGCCTGCACCTGCGCCCGCGAGCCGTAGAGGAACATGCCCACCCCGATCAGCAGCCCGGCGATGACCATGGCGATGAGGTAGATGCGGTTCTTCTCGATGCCGTAGAGCTCCGCGAGGTCCGGGTTGTCGGCGACCGCGACCATGAACCGGCCCGATTGCGAGTAGCGCAGGAACAGGAAGAGCAGCGCGAGCGAGCCCGCCATGCCGCCGATCGCCGGCAGGTCCCAGGCGCTGACCGCGATGGTGCCGACGAGGGAGACGGGCCAGAAGAGCGAGGGGAAGATCGTGGTCGGCCACGTGCCGAAGATCAGCATCGCCATGTAGGCGACGAGTTCGGACACGATCAGCGTGAAGATGAAGACGAACATCTGCGAGGCGCGGCGCCGGCGCAGCGACCGGAAGCCGAAGATCTCGAGGCAGGCGGCGGCGAGCGCCGCGGAGCCGAGCGCCGCGACGAAGCCCGCGATCCCCGGCAGCTTCGCCATCGAGACCACCGCGTGGGCCGCGTAGAACGCGACCGTCATGACGGCGGCCTGGGCGAAGTTGAAGATCTGGTTGACCTTCAGGACCAGCGCGAAGGCGACGGCGAAGAGCACGAGGTAGCTGGACGTCGCGAACGACGTCCAGAGCACCTGCGCGATGGTGTCGAAGGTCAGCATAGCTCGCCTTGACGTGGGGGCGGCGCCGGGCGCGCCGCCGCGGAACGGGCGCGACGGATCAGTTGACGACCGCCTTCTGGACCCACTTGCCGTCCTTCACCTCCATGAGGAAGACGGGCTTGTTGACCGTGTGGTCGTCGTTGATGGTCAGCTTGCCCGTGAGCGGGAGGTCGAAGCTCTTGATCGCGAGCATCTCCTTGCGGAAGTTCTCGCCCGTCGGCGCGATCTTCTTGTCGTCCAGGGACTTGTAGACGGCCGCCACGATGTAGGGCGCGTCGTACAGGTACTGCGTGTAGGGCAGGCCGTTCGGCTCGCGGCCGGCCTCCTTCTTCCAGCGCTCGACATAGGCCGCGACGGCGGGGCTGTCCGTGACGCCGGGCGCGAGCGAGGTCGCGATCACGCCCTCGGCCGCCTTGCCGAGCTGCTCGATCAGCTTCGGGTTGTAGACGGCCGAATAGGACGAGACGGGCTGGTTCAGCCCGAGCTGGCGCATCTGGGCGATCACCTGGGGCGTGTCGGCGACGAGGCCCTGGATGTGGATCACGTCGGGCTGCGACGCCCGGATCTTGAGGAGCGGACCGGTCCAGTCGGACGCCTTCGGATCGTAGGCCTCGTAGGCCACGACCTGGCCGCCGGCCTTGCCGAAGACGTCGCGGTAGATCTGCGCCGCGACCGTGCCCGTCTCGTTGTTGATGTAGATGATGGCGGCCTTCTTCTTGCCCATCTGGGTCGCCGCGTATTTGGCGACGGCCGTGATGTCGATGTCGGCCAGGGGGAAGGTCGTGTAGGTGTAGTCGCCGAGCTTGGCGATGTCGGCCGAGTTCGCGCCGACGGAGAGCTGCACGACCTTGCTGTCGTTCGTGACCGGCGCGATCGCCTTCACGACCGCCGACCAGGCGCTCACGAAGGCCGGCACCTTCTCGACCGAGACGAGCCGGTTCGCGGCCTGGATGCCGGCCTGCGGGTCGGCCCGGGTGTCGAGCACGATCATCTCGAGCTTCTTGCCGTTGACGCCGCCGGCCTTGTTGATCTCGGCCACGGCCCATTCGGCCGCCTTGACCTGATCCTGCCCGTAGGTGGCCTGGCCGCCGGAGAGCGGCATGGCCATGCCGAAGCGGAGCGTCTCCTGCGCCGTCGCGGCGGCCGTGCCGGCCAGCGTGACGGCGGCCGTGCCGGCCAGAAGCGCCATCCTGCGCGTGAACGAGCTCGCTTGCGTCATTGTCACTCTCCGGTTGCGGCGGGTCGGTCGTCGGTCAGGCGATGCGGCGCAGGGCGCCGATCGCGTCGTCCGTGGAGGTCACGTCCGCGTATTTGGACGCCATGTCGAAGAGGTTCACCGCATGCGAGGTGGCGCTGCGGTCGTAGACGGCGTCGTGGGGCACGAGGACGCGGAAGTTGTAGGCGAAGGCGTCCACGACGCTGCCGCGGACGCAGCCGCTCGTGGAGCAGCCCGTGACGACGAGGCTGTCCGCCCCGGCATTGATCAGGTAGCTCGCCAGCGGCGTGCCGAAGAACGCGCTCGGGTGCTTCTTCGGCAGGAGGATGTCGCTCTCGCGGGGCGCGATCTCGGGTGGGAACTCGTAGCCCTTGGCGGCGACGTCCATGATCGCCGGCACCTTGTCCGACAGGCGCCCGCGGTCGAACGACTGCTTGGGGGCGACCAGCGGATAGAGGACCGGCCAGTCGCGCTCCCGGAACAGGCCGAGCAGCGCCTGGATGCGCTCGACCGCCGCCCAGGCGACCTCGCCGCAGGAGGTCGGGTATTCCTTGATCGCTTCCCAGAACGGCGCCGGCACCGTCCCGGTGGTCCGGTACTGGACGTCGATGACGAGGAGAGCCGGCCGCCGGCCGAGCCCGGTCTTGCGGCCGAAGCCGGCCGCGTTGTAGGCGCGCTGCTCCTCCTCGGAGATGATCCCGTCCCACGGCATCGGGCCGGCCTGTCCCGGAGCGCTCATCGTCGTCTCCCTCACGCGGCCCGGTAGCGGCTCTCGAGCGCGTCCCATGCGGGCTTCGACACGGCGCGCTGGCGCTCCTCGAACGAGGCGAGCCGGTCCGCGACGGAGGCCAGCGAGCCCTCCTGCTTGAGGGCGCCGAGCACGTCGTACGACGCCTTCAGGGCCGCCTGCAGGGCCGCGTTCGCGTAGAGCACGATGGAGAAGCCCATCTCGGCCAGCCGCTCGCGGCCGGGATCGGGCGTCCGCCCCCCGAAGACGATGTTGGCCACCTGCGGCACCGAGATCTCGCGGGCGATGCGGGCGAGCTCGTCGGGCGAGACCGGGGCCTCGACGAAGGTCAGGTCGGCGCCGGCCTCGACGAAGGCCTGGGCCCGCTCGATCGCCCGGTCGAGCCCCTCGATGGCGCGCGCGTCCGTGCGGGCGATGATCTGCATGTCGCCGTCCTGGCGCGCGTCCACGGCCGCCTTGATCTTCTGGACCATCTCGTCGGCCGCGATGACCTCCTTGCCGGCGAAGTGTCCGCACTTCTTCGGGAAGACCTGGTCCTCGATCTGGAGGCCGGCGGCCCCCGCCCGCTCGAGCAGCCGGACCGTGCGGACCATGTTCACGGCGTTGCCGAACCCCGTGTCGGCATCGACGATGATGGGCAGCGAGACCGCATCCGAGATCGCGGACGCGGCGGCCGCGAGCTCCGTCACGGTCGTGAGCCCGACATCCGGCACGCCGAGCGACATGTTCGCGACGCCGGCGCCCGTGACGTAGACGGCCTCGAAGCCGAGATCCTCGATCACGCGGGCGAACATGGCGTTGGCGGCGCCGGGCACGGTCAGCGCCTGCCGACGGGCGACGAGGCCCTTCAAGAGTTGCGTCCTGCGCATCACACCCTTTCCCCGCATCGCCGGGCTGTCGATCCAACCTGGACCGCGCCGATCCATGCTGTCAACAGTTATCAGGACGCGGGCCGCACATGCCGGCTCGTCGACTGCATCTCTGCAGGTCGACGGCGTCGATCCGCTTCATGTGGCATCTCCAACAGGCCAAACTGTTGACAGTTTGGGCAACCTGCCCAATCTGCGGCCCCCAGGCCGACGGGCGGTGACGTGTGGTATCTGAGGTCGGCTGCCGCGAGCGGGAACGCCCATGACGTCACGAGCTCTAGAGCCGATCGCGATCACGTCGCTCGCCGAGGAGGCCTTCGTGAAGCTGGTCGAGGTCATCACGTCCGGGACCTATTCGCCGGGCGAGCGCCTGTCCGAGTCCGAGCTCGCGCGGCAGCTCGGGATCAGCCGCGGCCCCCTGCGGGAGGCGCTCGGGCGGCTGGAGGGGCGGCTCGTCACCCGCACGCCGCGCATCGGCATCAGCGTCATCGACTTCCGGCCCGCCGAGGTGTCCCAGCTTTTCCTGGTCCGCGAGGCGCTGGAGGGCATGGCGGCCCGCCTCGCCGCCGAGGCCATGACGGCCGGCGAGATCGACGACCTGCGGACGCTGCTGGAGGAGCACGGCCGCAAGCCGGACATCTCGGCCGGCCAGGCCTACCACCAGGGCATCGGCGACGACGACTTCCACTTCGCCATCATCAAGGGCGCCCGGTCCGAGCGCCTGGAGAAGCTGCTGCTCGACGAGGTCTACTACCAGCTCCGCCTGCACCGGCTCCGGGCGAGCACGCAGCCGGGCCGCGCCCAGGCCGCCTTCGGCGAGCATCGCGAGATCCTGGCGGCCCTGGTCGCCCGCAACCCGGACGCCGCGGAGGGCTGCATGCGGCGCCACATCCGCAACGCGCGCCTCAACGCGCTGTCGTCCTTCGTGGACGAATCCCGCGGCGTCGCGTCCGAGCGGCGACGGGCCTCGTAGGCCGGCGCGGCCCGCCCTCGCCGCGACGTCGCCGGGTCAGGCGACGCGCGACAGCGTCGGCCCGGTCTCGAGGAGAGGCTGCCCGCGCAGATGGGCGGGCGCCGGGAGCCGGCCGATCTCGGGCCGGGCGAAGTAGTAGCCCTGCTGGAGGCGGATCCCGGCGGCCAGCAGGACCTTGGCCTCGCTCTCGGTCTCGATGCCCTCCGCCAGCACCGTGATGGAGAGGGCCTGGGCCACCGCGACGATCCCGGCCACGATGATCTGCTTGGCCGGCACGGTCGCGATGTCGCGGACCAGCTCCATGTCGATCTTGATGAGGTCGGGCTGGAACCGGGCCAGCAGGTTGAGGCCGGCATAGCCGGCGCCGAAATCGTCGAGCGCCGTCGTGAACCCGATCTTCCGGTATTCGCGCAGGATCGTCTGGATGTGGGAGACGTCGGAGATCCTCTCGTTCTCCGTGAACTCGAACATGAGCCGGCTGCGTTCGAGCCCGACCCTCTCGGCCGCGGCCAGGGACGCCCGGATGCAGGCTTTGGGCTCGTAGACGGCGCCCGGCATGAAGTTGATCGAGAGACGGCAGCCGTCGTCCGGGAGCAGCCCGCCGGCCATCTCGATGGCCTTCACCCGGCAGGCCTGGTCGAAGACGTAGCGGTTGTCCTCCGTCACCCGGGAGAGGACGTGGCCGGCGCCTTCGCCGGACGCCCCGCGGACGAGCGCCTCGTAGCCCCACACCGTGCCCCGGGACAGGTCCACGATCGGCTGGAAGGCCATCGTGAAATCGAACCCGAGTTCGGTGCCGTTGCGGCACCCCTGACATCCAGCCATGATCGACGCTCGTTGCAGCGATCCATCGCGGATAACGGCCTCATCCTAACGGATTATGCCCATCGGGTGCGGTCGGCCGCGAATACAGCCGGCGTTCCATAGCGCACGAATCCGCGTCTCGGACGTCGCCGGTCCGGATGGCGGCCGCCGACGCAATCCAGCCGCCCCGTCCCCGTCGCGGAAGAAGGGTCGTTGCCAATCATGGCACGACGATCGACCGCCGGAACGGCCCGGTCGGTGCCGTCCGATACCGGCGGCCATCTCACGACGACGCAGGCCGCTCCGGTCTCGTCTCGGGCGTCGCGGCCCTCGTCTTGATCTGGTCTCGGCCTCGTCTCCGATCGCCCGGAAGCCCCTCCGACCGGGGCGGCGTCAGGCCTGGTGGAAGCGGCATCGCCCGCCCGTGCCGCGGGCGATCGCGTCCATGGCGGCGTCCAGCGTGCCGTGAGGGCCCAGGTTCACGGCCGGCGCGGAGGCCAGGGCATGGCCGCTGGTCGATCTCAGCACCTGGACGACGAAGCCTTCGCCGCGGCGCTTGATGGTGCCGACCTTCCTCATGGCGGGCGGGACGAGCTCGATGTCCCATTCGCCGGGCGACGTCTCGAAGACGGCAGTGTCGGTCATGGCGGGTGTCCTTGGGTGAGGCGACGGGGATCGGCGGGCCTAGCCGTCGTAGCGGCAGACGTTCCTGGTCTGTCGCTCGATCGAGCGCAGCGCGCCCTCCAGCGTGGGATGGGTGCGGTCGGTCGGCAGCGACAGCGACGCGCCCGGCTCGATCACGAACTGGCCGTTGTGCAGTTCCACGATCCGTCCGAGCGGCCTGCCGAGCAGATCCGTCATGACCCATTCCGAATCGGCCGCTTCCGTGACGCTGATGTCCAAATCGGCCTCCTCGAGGCTGGTTGATGGTCGCCGCGCCCGGTCGCGCCCCCGGAGCCGGGAAGGCCCGGCCGGATCATCCCCGGTCGCGCATGTGGTCGATGGCCTGTTCCAGCCGGACCACGCGCGCCGTGAGGTCCTCGTTCTCGGCCACGAGCTCCCGGACGAGGTCCATGACGGCGTCCGCCTGGTCGGCGGCCGCCTGCTCGAAGGCATCCTCGAGCTTGTCGGTGAGCTCGCCCAGCCGCTCGAAATGGGTTCGTCCTGACACGCTCATGCTGGCTCCGATGACGGCCGAATCGCGCGGCCGGAGAGGGTTGCCGCAGGAGGTACGCTGTGCGCGGGCGCAATGCATGCCCCGGCCGCGACCGCCCGGCCGTCCAGGCTCCTCACAGGAAGGCCGTCATGAAGGCGGCCGCGCTCCATTCCTTGCCCTTGGGGTCCTTCACCGACACCTCCTGGAAGCCGCGCGAGGACAGGTCGGCGAGCCTGTCCAGCGCCTGGTCCAACGTGCCGCACGCGAAGCTCACCGGACCAGCGTGGCTGGTCGCCTTGACGATGTACACGCTCGCCCCCTGTCCTGATCGGCCCTGCGGCCCTGGTCGTCGAATGAATGGTCCCGGTCCCGGCCCGTGACGTCCCGGCGGGACGGCCGGGACACGCGGCCGGGCCGGCCGTCCCGGCGCGCACCGCGCTCACAGCTTCGCCAGGCGGCCGCCGTCGACCGCGAGCGACGTGCCCGTGACGAAGCGCGCCTCGTCGCTCGCCAGGAAGGCGACGGCCGCGGCGATGTCCGCCGGCGCGCCGACGCTCGCCGGGTCGATCGTCTCCGCGCCGGATTTGACGTTGGGATTGTCCCACAGCATCGGCGTGTCGATGGCGCCGGGCAGGACGGCGTTGGCGCGGATCTTCCGGTCGCGGCCCTCGATGGAGGTCGTGCGCGTCAGCGACAGCATGGCCGCCTTGGCGGCCGCGTAGGGCGCCGCGTTGGCGCTGGTCTGCACGGCGTGGATGCTGGCGACGTTGACGATGGCGCAGCCCGCCTCGCCGCCATGGAGGAACGCCTGCTTCGTGAAGTGGGCGGCGCCGAGCAGGTCCACCCGGATGACCGTCAGCCAATCCTCCTCCGTCCATTCGGCGAGGGTCTTGAAGGTCATGAGGCCGGCATTGTTGACGATGACGTCCAGCCGGCCGAACCGGTCGAGCGCCTCCCGGACGACGGCCTCGACCTGGCTCTCCACGCCGACGTCGCAGCCGAGCCCGAGCGCCTGCCCGCCGTGGTCGCCCGTGAGCCGCGCCGCCACGGCCTTCGCGGCCTCCTGCTTCAGGTCCGCCACGATCGTGACGGCGCCTTCGGCCTGGAGACGGTCCGCGATCGCCGTGCCGATGCCGCCGGCCGCGCCGGTCACGATGGCGACCCGGTCCCGAAAGCGCTGCATGGCGGGCCTCATCCTTCCTGCACGGCCGGGCCGGTGGCCGCGGACGACATCATGCTCTCGGCCCGATGACGCTGGGCCGCCTCGTGCCGGCCGTCGGCCTCGTCCGGCATGACGATCGGCACCGTCAGGCAGAGGCTCTGCGTCGGCAGGACGTCGCGCCATTGCGCGATCAGCCGCCTGAAGGCCTCGCCCACGGGCCGGATGGCGCGGTCGAGGTCGTAGAGGCCGAGCGGGTTCACGGTGCCGTTCCGTTCGCGCAGCGCGCTGTCCCAGTCGACCTGGTCGGTCAGCGAGTACCAGGTGAAGCCGACCACCGGCACGCCGTCGTTGCGGACGCGCAGAACGTTCGCCCATTGCTTCCACAGCCAGTCCACCGCCTCCGTCCCGAGCGGCCCCTGGACGAGGTTCGTCTCCGTGTGCATCACGGGAAGACGGTAGCGGGCATGGTATTGCCGCGTGATCTCGCTGTAGCCGAAGATCTCGCCGGAGGCGCGCGTGGACCCGTCGGCCGCCACGCGGTGCTCGTTCGTGACGTAGTAGTCGTTGCCCATGATGCAGTGCTGCTTCAGGCGATTGTCCAGGAAAAAGTGGTACTCCTCGCGCGTCATGCCGTTGCCGAGCAGATACTCGTACATCTCGGAATCGACGCGCCTTCCGTAGTTGAGGTCCAGCGACAGGAAGCGCTGCGAGTTCATGATCTCGGCCGGACGGATCGCGGCGGGCGATTCCGCGTGGAAGTATTCGGACGATTCGCTCTGCACGAAGATGGCGTCGGGCCGCAGCGCCAGGATCGCCCGCATGGCGAGGACGTTGGCCTTCACGATGTGCTTGAGCGCGGTGACGAAGCTGCGGTCGCTCGTCATCTGCTCGTTCCACCAGCCGTACCGCGCCGAGAAGGTGGCGCAGACGTACATCTCGTTCACGGGCGTGTAGAGCTGCACCCACGGGAAGCGGGCGGCGAAGGCGCCGGCATACTCCGCGAACAGGTCCGGGAAGTCCGGGTTCTGGAAGTTGCCGATCCAGTCAGGCACCCCGAAATGGCAGAGGTCGACGATCGGAACGATGTTCCGACGCTTCAGGTCGGCGAAGGTGAGGTCGGCGAACTCCCAGTCGAACCGGCGCGGTCCGAGCCACGTCGTGTGGATGGGCGGTCCGAAGCGGAGATACCCGATGCCCATGTCCTGGACGAGCGCGAAATCCTCCTGCCAGCGGCGGTAATGGCCGCAGCTCTCCATCTCGTCGATGCGGGTCCGGCCCCCGTCGATCGTCGGGACGCTGTTCTCGATCCCGGTGGCGAACATGAACGTGGCGATGGCATTGCTCCGCGACCTGCCGACGACAACGCGGAACGGCGCCACTCGCCCAAACGGCCGCCGCGACCACCTCGCCGCGGCCGGCGGCGCCCTCCCTCCGCTTGAGGCGGGGCGATCCCGCCGCCCGAGGCGGGGCGGCATGGCGGGGATCGCGCCCCGCCATGCCGTGAGGTTGGCTGGACCTAGAAGTCCATGCCGCCCATGCCGCCGCCGCCCGGCATGCCGCCGCCGCCGGCCGGCTCGCGCTTCGGCGCCTCGGCGATCATGGCCTCCGTCGTGACGAGCAGGCCGGCGACCGATGCCGCGCCCTGGATCGCCGCGCGGACGACCTTCGCCGGGTCGACGATGCCCATCTGGAGCATGTCGCCGTACTCTTCCGTCTGGGCGTTGAACCCGAAGGTATCGCCACCCTTGTCGGTGATGCGGCCCACCACGATCGAACCCTCGACGCCCGCGTTGGTGGCGATCTGACGGATCGGGGCCTCGAGCGCCTTCAGGACGAGGTTGATGCCGGCCTGGATGTCCGAGTTGTCGGACTTGATGGCCGCAACCGCCTTCTTGGCGAGGAGCAGGGCGACGCCGCCGCCGGGAACGATGCCCTCTTCCACGGCCGCGCGGGTCGCGTGCAGGGCGTCGTCGACGCGGTCCTTCTTCTCCTTGACCTCGA
>JAEUAC010000270.1 GCA_019695455.1 Methylorubrum extorquens
GCCACAAGGGGCTCTCCATCCTCCTCGGCGAGAAGCCGCGGGGCACGGACGAGGACCCGTTCCCCGTGGAGGGCCTGACGGGCGGCGAGATCGAGGTGCTCGGCTACCGGGGCATGAAGGAATACGAGCTCGCCTTCGAGGGCTTCGCGGTGCGGGCCGGCAACCTGCTCGGCGGGCGCGAGGGCGAAGGCTTCCGGCAGCTCATGGCGACCTTCGAATCGGCCCGCATCCAGACGGCGGCGCGCGCCGTCGGCGTCGCGCAGGCCGCCCTCGAATCCGGCCTGCGCTACGCCCGCGACCGCGTGCAGTTCGGCAAGCCGCTCCTCGCCTTCCCGCGCGTCGCGGACAAGATCGCCATGATGGCCGTCGAGGTGACGATCGCCCGGCAGCTCACCTACTTCTCCGGCCGCGCGAAGGACGAGGGGCGCCGCTGCGACCTCGAGGCCGGCATGGCGAAGCTCCTCGCCGCCCGCATCGCCTGGTCGGCGGCGGACAACGCCCTGCAGATCCACGGCGGCAACGGCTTCGCCCTCGAATATCCCGTGAGCCGCCTCCTCTGCGACGCCCGCATCCTGTCGATCTTCGAGGGCGCGGCCGAGATCCAGGCGCAGGTCATCGCGCGACGCCTGCTCGAGAGCCAGTAGGCCGCACACGTCCCCGTGACGCGGGAATTCGAACCTCTCCGGCCCTGGGAGGTTGGCCCCGTTCACCAGGAGACAGACCATGATGACGCATTGGAAAGCGGCCGCGCTGGGCTTCGCCCTCGTCGGCTCGATCGCGTCGGCCTCGGCCCAGGGCTACGGCGGCTCGGACGGCTACAGGGACCGCGGCTACGAGCGAGACCGGGGCTCGGACCGGGAGCGGGGCTCCTCCGATCGCGACCGCGGCGAGCGCTCCTACGGCCGGGACCGGCAGGCGGGCTTCGATGCGCGCGAGTACCTGAAGTGCAATCCCGACGTCCGTCGCGCCATCCAGGCGGGCCAGATGGAATCGGCCGCCGCGCACTACCGGACCTTCGGCCGGCGCGAGAACCGGCCCCTGAGCTGCTGATCCTCGCCGTCCGGGCGGATTCGCTTGGACTTTGTCCCGCCCGTCCCTCGCGGACGGGCGGCGGCGATCGGTCCCTCCGGCGCTCTCGTCCTACTTCGTGATCTTGACCGACACCGGGTCGCTCGACGGGAAGGTCTCCTCGACCGCGTGGTCGAGCTTTTCGTCCAGCCGCTCGTCGGAATTCTCCGGCAGATGCTTGTCGCCCTTCGTCGCCTTGGGGCCGAAGCCGGAGGTGGTCTCGTCGCGTGGCGTGTTGTCGTTCTGGTTCATGGTGCGCTCCAGGCTCCCCTGACGATGCCGGTGCAACGCGGGCGCCCGCGCTTCGATCCGTCACCGTCCGAGGGCGGCCCGGACGAGGGCCACGCCGTCGGGGCTCGCCCACTCGGCCCAACCGGACAGGCGGCCGAGGCGACATCCGTCGGGACCGACGAGGATCGTGGTCGGCAGCCCCTCCGCCAGGCCCGCGCCGCGCAGCGCCTGGAAGATCGTCGCCTGGTTGTCGGCATAGGGGGCGAGCGCGCGGATGTTCTCGCTCGCGAGCCAGGCCTTCGGGCGGTCAAGGTTGCGCGTGTCGATGTTGATCGCCGCGACCTCGAAGGTCGGTCCGCCGAACTCCGCCTGCAGGCGATCGAGCGCCGGCATCTCGCGCTTGCAGGGCTTGAACCACGTCGCCCAGAGGTTCAGGAGCACGGTCCGGCCCCGGAAGTCGGCCAGCGTGAGGGCCCGGCCGTCGGGCGCCTTGAAGGCGAGCGGCGGTGCCGCGGCCGGCCGCTCCGCGACCTCGAAGGCCGCGACCTCGCCCGTCGCCAGCGGCCGCAGCCGGGCCAGCGTCGCCTCGGAGGCGCGGCAGCCCGCCTCGCCGCGGTTGCCCCACAGCGAAGCGGTCCCGTATAGCCCGCCCGCGAGGATCGCCAGCGCGAGCGCCGACGCCGCCAGTCTACCGCCGACCGTCTTGGGAAAGGTTGCCATGTCGAACCGCATGTGGGGCGGCCGCTACGAGAGCGGACCGGCCGAGATCATGGAGGAGATCAACGCCTCGATCGATTTCGACAAGCGCCTCGCGCCCCAGGACATCCGCGGCTCGCTGGCGCACGCGGCCATGCTGGGCGCCTCCGGCATCCTGCCGGCGGCCGACGTCGCGACCATCCGGGAGGGCCTGGAGCGCGTGCGGGCGGAGATCGAGGGCGGCGCCCTGCCCTGGCAGCGCTCGCTCGAGGACATCCACATGCATGTGGAGAGCCGCCTGAAGGACCTGGTCGGTCCGACCGCCGGGCGCCTCCACACGGCGCGGTCGCGCAACGACCAGGTCGCGACCGACATGAAGCTCTGGGTCCGCGACACGATCGATTCGCTGGACGGCCAGATCGCCGACCTCATGCTCGCCATGGCCGAGGGCGCGCGGACGCATGCCGGCCTCGTCATGCCAGGCTTCACGCATCTGCAATCGGCGCAGCCGGTCACGTTCGGGCATCACCTCCTCGCCTATGTCGGGATGCTGGCCCGCGACCGCGGCCGCTTCGCCGACGCCCGTGCGCGCCTGAACGAATGCCCGCTCGGCGCCGCCGCGCTCGCCGGCACGTCCTTCCCCATCGACCGCCAAGCGACCGCGGCCGCGCTCGGCTTCGACCGGCCGACGGCGAACTCGCTCGATTCGGTCGCCGACCGCGACTTCGCGCTCGAGACGCTCGCCGCCGCCTCCATCTGCGCCATCCACCTGTCGCGGTTCGCGGAGGAGATCGTCCTCTGGACGACGCCGCAATTCGACTTCGTGCGGCTGTCGGACGCCTTCACGACCGGCTCGTCCATCATGCCGCAGAAGCGCAATCCGGACGCCGCCGAACTGGTGCGCGGCAAGGCCGGGCGCGTCGTCGGAGCCCTGCAGGGCCTCCTGATGGTGCTGAAGGGGCTGCCGCTCGCCTACGGCAAGGACATGCAGGAGGACAAGGAGGGCACGTTCGACGCGCTGCAGACGCTGTCGCTCTGCCTCGCCGCGACGGCCGGCATGGTCCGGGACATGGTGCCGAACGCGGAGACGATGCGGCGCTCGGCGGGCGCCGGCTACGCGACCGCGACCGACCTCGCCGACTGGCTCGTGCGCGCGCTCGCCCTGCCCTTCCGCGACGCCCACCACGCGACGGGGCAGATCGTCGGGCTGGCGTCCGGCCGCGGCATCGGCCTGGAGGAGCTCTCCCTCGCCGACATGCAGGGCGTCGAGCCGCGCATCACGGCGGAGGTCTTCGCGGTGCTCGGGGTCGACGCCTCCGTCCGCAGCCGCCAGAGCTACGGCGGCACCGCGCCGGACAACGTCGCGCGCCAGGCCCAGGCCTGGCTCGACCGGCTGCAGGGTCCGGCCCGCGACGCGGTTTGACAGGGCCGTCCGTCGTCCTACCCTGGCGGACGCAGACCGATCGCGAGCCATGAAGACCCAGCCGACACGACAGCCTCCTCCGCCCGAGCCGCGCCCCGTCGGCGAGCGCGTCGCGCCCGATGCGACCGTGTCCCGCGCGACCGATCAGGACGCCGACGTCGCCGCCCTGCATCGGGCGGCGATGAAGCGCTACCCGGTGGTGCGCAAGCATCTTGGCAAGTGATCCGCGCTGGCTGACCGCCGCGCAGATCGCGGCGATCAACCGGCGCGAAGTCGAGGAGACGGGCGAACCGTTCCTCGTCTTCCGTCAGCATCTCCTGGCCAGCGCCGCCGCCCGGCCGCAGCATGCCCATGACTACGGCGAGACGGACCTCCTGACGCTGGCGGTCAAGCTTCTCTTCGCGATCGCGCAAGCCCACGCCTACTAGCAGGGCAACAAACGGACCGCATGGTCGGCCTGCGTCGTGTTCCTGGAGCTGAACGGCCAGAGGGTGGACGCGCCGGACACGGTCGGCTTCGCGCAGACGATCATCGACGTCGTCGAACGCAAGGCCACGGAAGACGATTTCGCCACCCTGCTCCGGCCTTATGTCCGGCCGAATTCGGCCTAGGGCTCGCTCGCGTCGGCGGCCTGTGCTTTAGCTGGCGCGGTTTTTGGAGTCCTCCATGCTGCCCCGCTCCGTCCTCGCCGTCGCGGTTGGATCCATGCTGGCCCTGAGCGCGGCCGGCTGCGGCCGTCGCGGCCCTCTCCAGCCGCCCGGGCCGGACGCGTCGGTGCCGCCACCGGCCGCGGCCACGGTCGAGACGCCGGCCGGGCCCGCCAGACGCTCATCCCCGGGCGACCGGCGGCTGCGGCAGGGCGCGAACGCCGCGCCCGTCATGGCGGCCCCGACCACGCTCGCGACGCAGCCCGCCGGCGTGGTGGCGGATGCGCCGGACGACGAGGACGACGGCGAGCTCGCGACCACCGTCTCGCCCTCGCCCACGCCCGGCGCCCGCAAGCGGACCCGGGCCTACACGGTGCCGAACGAACCCTTCATCCTCGACCCGCTGCTCTGACCGCGACCTCACCCCGATGCACCATTTCCAGTACCGCGGCGGCACGCTCTGCGCCGAGGACGTGTCGATCGAGGCACTGGCCGGAACGGTGGAGACGCCGTTCTACTGCTACTCGACGGCGACGCTCGAGCGGCACTATCGCGTCTTCGCCGACGCCTTCGCCGGCACCGGCGCGCTCGTCTGCTACGCCCTCAAGGCGAATTCCAATCAGGCCGTGATCGCGACGCTCGCCCGCCAGGGCGCGGGCGCGGACATCGTCTCGGAGGGCGAGCTGCGCCGCGCGCTCGCGGCCGGCATCCCGCCGGAGAAGATCGTCTTCTCCGGCGTCGGCAAGACGCGGACCGAGATGGCGGCCGCGCTGTCGGCCGACATCCTCTGCTTCAACGTGGAGAGCGAGCCCGAGCTGGAGGCGCTGTCGGAGGTCGCGGTCTCGATGGGGCGCAAGGCGCCCGTCTCCATCCGCGTCAACCCGGACGTGGACGCGAAGACCCACGCCAAGATCTCCACCGGCAAGTCCGAGAACAAGTTCGGCATTCCGATCGCGCAGGCGCGGGAGGCCTACGGACTGGCGGGACGCCTGCCGGGCCTCGTGGTCCGCGGCGTCGACATGCACATCGGCAGCCAGATCACGGACCTCGAGCCGTTCGCCAACGCGGCCGCGCTCCTCGCCGACCTCGCCCGCGACCTCATGGCGGAGGGTCACGACCTCCACCACATCGACCTCGGCGGCGGCCTCGGCATCCCCTACCGGCAGGACGATCCCGCGCCGCCCGAGCCGAGCGCCTTCGCGGCGGTCGTGAAGGCGAAGATCGGCAATCTCGGGCTCCGTCCCGTCTTCGAGATCGGCCGCATGATCGTCGGCAACGCCGGCATCCTCGTCACGCGCGTGATCTACGTGAAGCAGGGCGACGGCCGCACCTTCGTGATCGTCGACGCGGCCATGAACGACCTCATCCGGCCGACGCTCTACGAGGCGCACCACGACATCGTCCCTGTGCGCCGGCCGGGCCCGGCCGCGCGGCGCATCGTGGCGGACGTGGTCGGACCGGTCTGCGAGAGCGGGGACTTCCTGGCGCTCGGCCGCGAGATGCACGAGCCGGCGGCGGGCGACCTCCTGGCCGTCATGACGGCCGGCGCCTACGGGGCCGTGCAGGCGGGCACCTATAATTCCCGCCTCCTCGTGCCGGAGGTGCTGGTCCGGGGCGCCGATCCGGCCGTCGTGCGGCCGCGGCAGACCTACGACGACCTGATCGGCGCCGACCGGATGCCGAGCTGGATCGGGGGCGCCTGACGCACGGCCGGCGCCTCGCGTCGGGACGCCGCGGAGGGCCGCCCTAGCCAGGGGGTCCGGTCCGTGCCAGCTTGCTCGGGTGATATCCGCCGGGCCCCTCGTCCGGACGCCGTTCGCATGAACGCCGATCCGGCTTCCCGCACCCCGTCCGCCGATCCGGCCGGTGCCGCCCGGGCGCGGCTCGACGGCCTCGTGGCGCGGTCGCGCCGGGCCCTGCTCTGGGAACGCGCCTGGCCCGCCCTGTGGCTGCCGCTCTCGGTCCTGCTCGTCTTCCTCGCCGCCTCCTGGCTCGGCCTCTGGATCGAGCTGCCGCCCTCCTGGCGGCCCGTCGGCCTGGGCCTGTTCGGCCTCGCGCTCGTGGCGTCGCTGGTGCCGCTCGCCCGGCTCCGCGCCGTCGATCCCGAGGCCGCCCTCGACCGGCTCGATCGCGATGCGCCCGGCGGACATCGGCCCGCCCGCGCCGTGTCGGACGCGCAGGCGCTCGGCGCCGACGATCCCGGTTCCCGCGCCCTGTGGGCCCTGCATCGCCGCCGGGCCGAGGCCGCCATCCGCGGTCTCGCGGTCGCGACGCCCCGTCCCGACATGGTCCGCCGCGACCGGTTCGCGCTCCGGGCGCTGCCGATCGTGGCCGCCGTCGCCGCCTTCTTCGTCGCGGGACCGGAGGCCGGCACCCGCCTCACGTCCGCCCTGGCCTGGCAGAACCCGCTGCCGCCGGCCCCGCCCTTCCGCATCGACGGCTGGGTCGATCCGCCCCTCTACACGCGGCTGCCGCCGCTCATGATCGACGCGAACGCGTCCGAGCAACGCCTGCGGGCGCCGATCAATTCGACGCTGGTCGTCCGCGTGGCGGGACGCGGCGAGGCGGAGCTGAAGCCGGGCGCGGGCCTCCAGCCCCTTCCGGCACCGGCCGAGGCCAAACCGGACCTGCGCGAGACGCGCTACAAGGTGACCGGCTCGGGCGACCTCGCCATCCGGACGGGCCTCGCCGGCGGTCTCACGCTGCATCTCGACGTCGTGCCGGATCGCCCGCCCGAAGCCGCGATCGTCGGCACCCCCGAGACGAACGCCCGCGGCACCTTCGTCATCGGCTACAGCCTCAAGGACGATTACGGCCTCGCCTCCGCGGAGGCGCTGGTCGAGAAGGCCGGCGCGACGGGGCGGCGCAGCCTGGTCCCGGCGCCCCGGATCGGCCTGTCCATGCCGTCCGACCCGCGCTCCGGCGAGGAGACGAAGGCGACGGTCGACCTCACGGAGCACCCCTGGGCCGGCGCCCGGGTCCGGCTCGTCCTGATCGCCCGCGACGAGGCGGAGCAGGAGGGGCGGAGCGCCCCGGTCGAGTTCACGCTGCCGCAGCGGCCGTTCACGAAGCCCCTGGCGAAGGCGCTCGTCGAGCAGCGGCGCGCCATCGTGCTCGATCCCGACGACAGGCGGACGCCCCAGCTGGCGCTCGACGCCCTCCTCATCGCGCCCGACCGGTTCACGCCCGAATGGGGCGTGTTCCTCGGCCTGAAGGCGGCCGCCTCCCGGCTGCGCGCGGCCCGGAGCGACGCCGACCTCACCGAGATCGCCGATTGGCTCTGGACCATGGCGCTCCAGATCGAGGACGGCGACCTCTCCGACGCCGAGCGCCAGCTCCGGGCGGCCCAGGAGCGGCTGCGCGAGGCGATCGAGCGCGGTGCGGACGAGAGCGAGATCAGGAAGCTCACCGAGGACCTGAAGACCGCGATGGACAAGTTCCTGCGGGAGTTCGCCGAGCGCCTGCAGAACGATCGCTCCGGCGACCGCCAGGAGCAGGCGCGGGGCAACGAGCGCACCATCAGCCCGGACGACCTCAACCGCATGCTGTCCGAGATGCAGGAGGCCATGAAGCGGGGCGACACGGCCGAGGCGCAGCGACTGCTCGACCAGCTCCGCAACATCCTGGAGAACCTGAAGACCGCCCGGCCGAACAGCCGCATGAGCGACCCCACCGCCCGCGAGATGCAGCGCGGGATGGAGGAGCTCGACCGGCTCGCCCGCGAGCAGGGCGAGCTGCGGGACGAGACGTTCCGCCAGAACCAGCAGCAGCGCCGGGCGCGCGAGGGCCAGAACCGCCGCGGCGAGGCCCAGCGGGGCCAGAACGGCCAGCGGCAGCCCGGCCAGCGCGGTCGCCAGCCGGGACAGCAGGGAGCCGATCCCGGCCAGGGCCAGGAGGGGCAGGACGGCGAGGACGGGCAGCAGGGGGCCGAGGGCGGCCAGGGTCAGGGCGAGGGACAGGGACAGGGTCTCGGCCAGCGCCAGCAGGCGCTGCGCGACCGCCTGCAGGAGCTGCAGCGACGCATGCGCGGTCTCGGCATGAAGGGCGAGCAGGGCCTCGCCGATGCCGACGGCGCCATGGGCGACGCGGAGCGCCAGCTCGGCCAGGGCCGGGAGGGCAATGCCGTCGATTCGCAGGGACGCGCGCTCGAGGGCCTGCAGCGCGGCATGCAGGGCATGGCCCAGCAGATGCAGCAGATGATGGGCCAGAACGAAGGCAGCGACGAGGGCGGCGAACCCGGCGGCCCGGGCTCGCAGCAGGGCCGCGCGCAGAGCGATCCGCGCAACGACGATCCTCTCGGCCGCCCGACCCGCAGCCGCGAGTTCTCCGACGGCCGCGTCCGCGTGCCGGGCGCGAACGAATCCGCCGTCGAGCGCGCCCGCCAGATCCTGGAGGAGTTGCGCCGCAAGCTCGGCGATCCGACCCGGCCGAGCGAGGAACTCGAGTACTTCGAGCGGCTTCTCCGTCGCAACTGACCGGACCTGGACGATGTCGGGCAACGCTCTCGTTTTCGTGGCCGCGATCGTGGTGGCCGCCGTGCTGCTGCTCGGCCTCGTCAACATGATGAAGGGCGGCAGCCCGCAGCGCTCCCAGAGGCTGATGCGGCTGCGCGTCCTGCTGCAGTTCGTGGCGATCGTGCTGATCATGGCCGTGCTCTGGTGGCGCGGCGGCGGAAGCTCCTAGGTCCTCGGCGGGCGCAGGCCGGGGCCGCGCTTCCGCCGCGGCCGCCCGCGTGGCAAGGGTCCGCCCGTGAAGCCGGCGCCTCCCGATGCCGGCCCTCGACGCCAACGGGATCGACCGCGTGAACATCCTCCTCATCGGCTCGGGCGGCCGCGGCGGAAGCGCGGCCCCGGCCTGCGCCCGCCGAGGACCTAGGAGCTTCCGCCGCCGCGCCACCAGAGCA
>JAEUAC010000343.1 GCA_019695455.1 Methylorubrum extorquens
GGCGGCCGGCAGGGCGGCGAGGAGCGGCACGGAGGCGAGGAGCACGAGGCGCAGGGGGCGCATGGGCTCACGATAGCACGATGCGCGATCCTCGCGTCCGAATGGGGCGAGGCTGCGGCCGGCTCAACGGCCGGCGGAGCGCGCCGCCGCGATCACGCCGTCGACGTCGGACGGCTCGGGCGCGAAGGAGCAGACCAGGCGGACCAGCGCCTCGCCCGGGCCGAGCCGTTCGCCGTCGGCGAGCGAGCGCGGCGACCAGGGATGGTAGATCGTGCCCGCGGCCTTCAGGGCGGCATCCATGCCGGACGACAGGATGGCGAACACCTCGTTCGCCTGCGTCGGCCAGGCGAGGCGGATGCCGGCCACGCCCGCGAGCCCGGCCGACAGGCGCGCCGCCGCCGCGTTCGCATGGCGGGCGTTGTCCAGCCAATGGTCGTCCCGAAGATAGCCGTCGAACTGGGCGGCGAGCAGCCGCCCCTTCGAGAGCGTGTGGCCGGACCGCTTGCGGCGGAACCGGAGCGAGCGGACCAGATCGGGCTTGAAGGCGATCACGGCCTCGGCGGCGAAGCAGCCGTTCTTGGTCGCCCCGAAGGAGAGGATGTCGACGCCCGCCCGCCAGGTGAGGGCGGCCGGGCTGCATCCGAGCTGGACCAGCGCGTTCGCGAACCGCGCGCCGTCCATGTGCACGACGAGGCCGCGCGCGTGAGCTACGGCCGCCAGGGCGGCGATCTCGTCCGGCGTGTAGACGAGCCCCGCCTCCGTCGCCTGGGACAGCGAGACGACCTGGGCGGGCATCTGCTTCTCGTGCCGCGGCAGGCGGTCGATGGCCTGCCCGAGCGTCTCGGGCGAGAGCTTGCCGCCCGTGCCCGGCAGGCCGAGGAGCTTCGCCCCGTGGGCGAAGAATTCCGGCGCGCCGCATTCGTCGTCGATGACGTGCGCCTCCTCGTGGCAGAGGCAGAGCCCCCACGGGTCGAGGCAGGCGGCGAGCGCGAGCGCGTTCGCGGCCGTCCCCGTCGCGACGAGCAGCGCCTCGATGTCGCGCTCGAACAGCTCGGCCAGCATCGACACGACGCGGAGTGTGATCGGGTCCGTGCCGTAGGCCGGCATCGGGCCGCCATTGGCGGCGACCAGCGCGTCGAGTACCGGACGGCTGGCGCCGGCGACGTTGTCGGAGGCGAAGTTGAAGGACATCGGCGGCTCCCGCGGATCGGCCCCGGCCGGTAGCATGGGTGCGGAGCCGGAAGGAGGCTGCATGGGGCGGATGGGGATCACGCGGCGCGCAACCCTCGCGGGGGCGGTCGGAACCGTCGCGTCCGGCGCGACGGGCGGCTGGGCCGCGACACCGACCGCGCTGCAGGGCGGATTCGCGGATCTCGAGCGGCGCACGGGCGGCCGCCTCGGCGTCGCGGTCTGGGATCTCGGCTCGCGGGCGCGCGCCGGCTACAAGGCGGACGAGCGCTTCCCGTTCTGCTCGACCTTCAAGGTGCCGCTCGTCGGCTGCGTGCTGGCCCGGATCGACCGGGGCGACGAGGATGCCGAACGGCGCGTCCGGTTCGCGCCGGACGACCTCGTGGCCTACTCGCCCGTCACGCGCGATCGCACGCACGGCGAGGGCATGGGCATCGGCGAACTCTGCGCCGCCGCCGTGTCGCGCGGCGACAACTCGGCCGCGAACCTCCTCCTCGCGAGCGTCGGCGGACCGCCCGGCCTGACGGCCTGGCTGCGGGGCATCGGCGACGACGTCACCCGGTCCGACAGGATCGAGACCGGCCTGAACGAGGGCGGGTTCGACGATCCTCGCGACACGACGAGCCCCCGCGCCATGGTCGACGACCTGCAGCGCCTGCTCTTCGGCGACGTCCTGAAGCAGGCCGCGCAGGACAGGCTCGCGGCCTGGATGGTGGCGAACGACACGGGCGGGCGCCGCGCCAGGGCCGGCCTGCCGAAGGAGTGGCGGATCGGCGACCGGACGGGGACGGGCGGCAACGGGGCCGCGTCCACGATCGCGGTCGCGTGGCCGCCGGGACGGGCGCCGCTGCTCCTCGCGGTCTACCTTCACGGCTCGAAGGCCGCCCCGGCCGAGCTCGACGTGGCCATCGCGTCGGCCTGCCGGCTCGCCGCCACGCTCGGTTGAACCGGCCTATTTCGCGCCGCGACATTGAACGACGCCGGACGGGCTCTATAGGCTCGCAACCATGCACGGGCTCATCCAGGACATCGCGACCTGCACCATCGCCGCCTGGGCCTTGGGCGTGGTGGCCCATTTCGGCAAGCAGCCGATCATCCTCGCCTATCTGGCGGGCGGGTTCCTCGTCGGCCCGAACGGGCTCGGGCTCGTCAAGTCGCAGGAGAGCATCGAGGGCATCTCGGAGCTCGGGCTGATCTTCCTGCTCTTCATGATCGGTCTCGAGATCGACCTGAAGAAGGTGATGAGCTCGGGCCGCGCGATCATCGGGACCGCGGCCGTCCAGATCGTCGGCGGCGCCGCGATCGGCGTCCTCGTCTTCCTGGGCCTCGGCTACGGCATCGGGGGAGGGCGCTGGGACGCGCTCTATCTCGGGCTCGCGGCCGCGCTCTCGTCGACCGTCATCATCGTCAAGGTGCTCTACGACAAGCGGGAGCTCGACACGCTCACGGGCCGGATCACGCTCGGCATCCTGGTCCTGCAGGACCTGTTCGTGATCCTGTTCCTGGCCGTCCAGCCGAGCCTCAACAACCTCGATCCGCTCGTGCTCGCGGCCTCGCTCGCCCGCGTCGGCGTGCTCGTCGCGACCATGCTCCTCGTGTCCCGCTACGTGCTGCCCTTCCTGTTCGCGCAGGTGGCCCGCCTGCCGGAGCTGGTCCTCGTCGGCGCGCTCGCCTGGTGCTTCCTCGGCGGCGAGCTCGCCTACCACCTGCACCTGTCGCGCGAGATGGGCGCGCTCGTCGCCGGCGTGTCGCTCTCGACCTTCCCCTACGCGCTCGACGTGACGGCCAAGGTCACGAGCCTGCGGGACTTCTTCATCACCCTCTTCTTCGTCGGCCTCGGCATGACGATCCCGATCCCGACGGTCGCGATCGTGTCGCTCGCGCTCCTGATCGTCGCCTTCGTGATCGTGAGCCGCGTGCTCACGACGGCTCCGCCGCTGTACGCGCTCGGCCTCGGCCTGCGCGCCTCGTTCATCCCGGCGCTGAATCTCGCGCAGGTCAGCGAGTTCTCGCTCGTCCTGATGCAGCTCGGCCTCGCGGCCGGGCACGTCTCGGCCGAGACCAAGACGGCCACCTCCGTCGCCTTCGTCATCCTCGCCGTCATCTCGACCTTCGCGATGACGAACTCGAACCGGATCTCGCGCCTCGTCGTGAAGGGCCTGAAGAGGGTCGGCCTCGACGACCTCGACGCCGGTACGGCGAGCGAGGGGGAGGGGCACAAGCCTCCCCGCATCGTCATGCTCGGCTTCTTCCGCACGGCCTCCTCGCTGATCGCCGAGCTGGAGCGAGAGGATCAGGCGCTCCTGCACGACATCAAGGTCGTCGACTTCAACCCCGTCGTCCTGCGGGGCCTCGGCGAACGCGGCATCCGCGTGCAGTACGGCGACATCTCGCAGAAGGAGACGCTGGTCCACGCGGAGATCGCGGAGGCCGAGATCCTCGTCTCCACGATCCCGGACTACCTCCTGAAGGGGATCACGAACGAGAAGCTCGTCCGCCAGCTCCGCTCCATCAACCCGAAGGCGATCATCATCGCCCACGCGGACGTGATCTCGGACCTCGCGAGCCTCTACGAAGCCGGGGCGGACCATGTCTTCGCGCCGCGGCTCATCGCGGGCAGCGAGCTCCGTCGCATCCTCCACGCGGCGGGCGACGGCTTGCTGGACGAGCTGCGCGCCGAGACCGACCGCCGGGTCGCGGATCGCCGGGAAATCCTCGCCTGACCGGCCGGTTGCGGTGCGGAACTTTCAGGCGCGGCCAGCCTTGATTTGGCGACACTGGGGCCCTCGCGGCCCCGCCACCCGAGGTTTCCCATCATGCGACGCTTCGCCATCGCGGCCACGGCCGCCACGCTTCTCTGCGCCGTCGGCGCCGGCACCGCCGCCCAGGCGCAGGAGCCCCTCCGCTTCAGCGTCAAGCCGCGCTCGTTCCTCGATCCGGGCAAGGTCGTCCAGCCGGGCTACTCGCCGAACCCGGCCAGCGCGCAGGGGCAGATGATCTCCTACATGATCAATCCGCCCTATTCGAACATGCGCGACCGGTTCGGCGAAGGCACGCTGCCCGATCCGATCGGAGGCCCGTTCATCGGCGCCAGCAACCTGCTCGGGCCGGTCGATTACAACGGCCTCTACAGCTACTCGGTCCACGACCGGTAAGCGCTGCCCTCAGCGCAGCAGCGACTGGAACGACCGCAGCACGGCATCGCCCATCTCGGCGGTGCCGACTGCGTTCTGGCCTGGGCCGGCGATGTCCGCGGTCCGCGTGTTGCCGTCGAGGACGCCCGCGACGGCCCGATCGAGCTTATCGGCGACGTCTCCCAGCCCGAACGAATAGCGCAGCGCCATCCCGAGCGAGCCGATCATGGCGATCGGATTCGCGAGACCCTGGCCCGCGATGTCCGGCGCGGAGCCGTGCACCGGTTCGTAGAGGGCGGGGCGCGATCCCGTCGCGGGATCCTCGGCCCCGAGCGACGCCGACGGCAGCATGCCGAGCGACCCCGTCAGCATCGCGGCCACATCCGACAGGATGTCGCCGAAGAGGTTGTCGGTGACGATGACGTCGTACTGCTTGGGGCGACGAACGAGCTGCATGGCGCAATTGTCCGCCAGCACGTGCTCCAGCTCAATGTCCGGAAAGTCCTTGCCGACCTCCGTCACCACCCGGTTCCACAGCACGCCCGTCTTCATGACGTTGCGCTTCTCGGCCGACGAGACCTTGCCGCGCCGCTTGCCGGCGAGGTCGAACGCGACCCGTGCGATCCGGTCGATCTCGTGCTCCGCGTAGATCTGGGTATCGACGGCGCGCCGCTCGCCCGATTCGAGCGTCACGATCTCCTTCGGCTCGCCGAAATAGACCCCGCCGGTCAGCTCCCGCACGATGAGGATGTCGAGCCCTTCGACCAGCTCGGGCTTCAGCGACGAGGCGGCCGCGAGCGCCGGGAAGCAGATGGCCGGCCGCAGGTTGGCGAACAGTCCCAGATCCTTGCGGAGCCGAAGCAGGCCCGCCTCGGGCCGGTGCTCGTAGGGGACGCCGTCCCATTTGGGGCCGCCCACCGAGCCGAACAGCACGGCATCCGCCGCCTTGGCCCGGCCGACCGCTGCATCGGTGACCGGCACGCCGTGGGCGTCGAACGCGGATCCGCCGACGAGATCCTGCTCGACCTCGAACCGGGCGATGCCCTCGCGGCCGAGAAACTCGACGATCTTGCGGACTTCGCCGGCGACTTCGGGGCCGATGCCGTCGCCCGGCATCA
>JAEUAC010000039.1 GCA_019695455.1 Methylorubrum extorquens
CGCGGGCTGCGGCTCGATCAGGCCCTGCAGCTGGCCGCGGGCCGCGGCGATCGCGGCGAGCTTCGGCCCCTGATCGGGCGGCACGTAGGTCTCGACGGTCGCGGCCCGCGTCACCTCCGGCAGGGCGGCGAGCCGCGCCGCGATCGGACGCGCGGCCTCGATCGAGGGGGCCAGCACGCTGATCGTGTAGGGCGAGAAGTCGGAGCGTCGGGTGAGGTCGAGGAAGGTCGCGACGGCCTCCGTCTTCTCGCTCCGCAGGTGCATCGGGTTCGCGTCGAATTCCAGCCGGAACAGGAAGGGCGTGCCGAGCAGCACGAGCAGGATGGCCGCCCCGGCGACGAGCTTGCGGTGCGCCAGGATCCAATGGTCGACGGCCGCGAGGCCCGGGGTCTCGACGCTGCGGGTCTCCGGCGGGGGCTTGAGCGCCACGAGCAGCGCCGGCAGCAGCGTGAGGCTCGCCACGAAGGCGATGATCATGCCGACGCCCGTGATCAGGCCGAGCTCGGCCACGCCCTTGAAGCTCGTCGGCAGGAACGAGAAGAAGCCGACCAGGAGCGCCGCGGCGGCGAGCGTGAGCGACCAGCCGATCGCATGGGCGGTCCGCAGCACGGCGGCGCGCGCCTGGTCCAGCTTGTGGCGCTCGTCCCGGTAGCGGACGGCGATCTGGATGCCGAAATCGACGCCGAGGCCCAGGAACAGCGCCGCCACCGCGACCGAGATGACGTTGAAGCGCCCGACCATCAGGAGGCCGGCCGCGACCGTGAGGATGAGGCCCGCCATGGTGGTCGCGAGCACGGCCGCGATGATCTTGCCCGAGCGCAGCGCCAGGAACAGGATCATGGCGATCGCCACGATGGTCAGCCCGAGATGGAGGGGCGCGCCCTCCTCGATCGTGGCGAATTCCTCGTCCGCCAGGGACGCCGCCCCGGTGAGCCGCACCTCGAAACCGTTCGCCGCCGTGAGGCCGAGCCCGCGCGCCGCGTCCCGGATCCGGGTGGTCGCGGCCGCGCCGGGCTGCAGGGCCTCGTAGTCCAGCACGGGATCGACGAGCACGAAGCGCCGCAGCTCCGAGGGTTCGGGGGGCTTGCCGGAGAGAAGCTGTTGCCAGGAGAACCGGGCGGGCTCGCCGGCCAGCACCTTGGCCACCGTGCCGTCCACCTGGTCCAGCAGCGCCGTTTGGCCCTCCAGCGCGCCCTGCCCGGCGCCGAGCCGGAGCAGCCGCATGAGGCCGCGCAGCGACGGGTCGCCGCTGAGGGCGAGCAGCGTCGGCTGCTGCTCCGTGAGCTGCTTCAGCGTCGCCTCGACCTGCTCCAAGGGGAGGAAGAGGAGACCGCTCCGGTCGAAGAAGGGGCCGCCGTCCGGGCGCCAGGCGGCCCGGATCGCCGTCGACGCGCCGGGCTTGCCGAGTTCGGCCGTGAGGCGGGCGGCCGCGCCGTCCGCCGCCTCGGGCGTCTGCCCGTCCACGACGACCAGGATGACCTTCGCGAGTTGCGGGAAGGCCTCGTAGAAGGTGCGCTTGTTCTTCAGCCAGTCGGAATCGGCCTGGAGGAGCTGGTCCGTCTCGGTCGTGATGGCGAAGCGGGTCGCGGCCACGTAGGCGCCCGCCACCGTCAGCAGCGCGAACAGCACGATCACCGGCCAGGGCCGTCCGACCGCGAAAGCGACCAGGTGCTCGGCCCATCGGGTCGGGTCGAAGCGGCCCGGCGCCGCCTGGGCAGCGTTCGTCGGTTCGGCACTCACGATCGGTCGGTCCTGCGGGCCGCACGGCGCGGCCGGGCGGCCGCGCGGGCCGTACCGGCGCTGCTTAAAGCCAATCGGCCGCGATGGCGACCGCGGCCCGCGCTATTGCTTGGCGGGCGCGGGCGCGGGCCGGCGCGGCTGCGCCGCGCCCGTCGAGCCGGTGGCGGCCGGCTTCGCCCATTCGGGATCGGCCAGCGGGCCGCCCGGCAGGCCGGTCGCGGCCGCGAGCTGGCCCGGCGCCGTGTCCGACCTGCGGGTCCAGGTCTGGGTCGCGCAGAGCACCGCCAGGAGGCAGCCGCGCACCTTCAGCTCGTCCTGCTTCGCCAGCCAGACGCCGACCTCGTAGGAGCGGCCGTCCTCGGAATTGTAGATCATGCCCTCGAACCGGTCCTCGCCCGGCTTGAGGCCCATGATGAGCTGGTGGCCGAGCAGCGGACGCGCCGTCTTGCGGCGGTCGGAGTTCTTGAGGTCCGTCTTCGGGCTGCCGTTCTCGTTGGCGGGCTTGTCGAGCCACACGACGAAGCCGCAGATGTTCTCGTTCGTCGGGCCGCACTTCTCGAGCCGGATGCGCGCGCGTCCGTCCTCCGTCAGGTAGGTGCCGGAGGGGTCCCGGGGCATCGAAGAGGCGGTGGAGGCGCCGAGAACCATCCCGGCGAGGGCGATGCCGCCCGCAAGTGCCTGTCTCATGTGGATCCTACCGTTAGTACGCGACCGCGGCCGCGCTGGCGCCGTCGGCCGTCCGGCCAGCCATGACCGGAGGCTTGTGTCGAGACGATGGCCGAGCCGGGGGTGCCCGTCCGCAAATGCTGGGCGGATGGTTAACGGGCGGCCGGACGCGGCGTCAGCGCCTTCATGGCGGCGACGTCGAAGGGCTCGCGGACGACGGAGTTCTCGAACACGGTCGTCTTGATCCCCGTCTCGAAATCGTAGGAGACCGACCGGGGCGCGAGCCCCGAGGGGGCCGGGCTCGGGGCCGCGATGCCCGGGGCCGGCGCGGCGGGCGAGGCCGCCAGCACCGGCGGACGCGCGGGCGCGGCCTCGGCGGCACCGACGAGAGCCGGCAGGGCGGCGGACTTCGCGGGCTCCGGCTCGCTCGGCCGCGCGACGAGGATCGTCGCATGCGCCGTCAGGGCCTCCTTCAGCCGCGCGAGCCGCTCGTCCGGGATCGCGGGGTCGGGAAAGGGCTCGGCCAGGCTCGCGACGGTGCGCGGGATCGCGGCGGTGGTTTCCGGCCCGTCGGACCGGCCGGCATCCCGCACCAGCCCTTCCACGGAGGGCACGGGCGGCAGCGGTGCGGTCTCGGGCTCGTCGTCGACCACGACCGGAGCACGCGCCACGCGCCGGAAGCGGCGGGACGCGCTCCCGGCGCCGCCCTTCGGGAACTGGCCCGTGATCCACACGCCGTTAACGCGCTTGCGGGTATAGAAGGATGCCGCCTCGGCCTCGCCGAACGCGAGGGGGCCGAGCAAAGCGGCGATGAAGCCGAGCACCGCGATCCGGGCCACGCCACGCGGCGCCCCCGAACGGCCGATGCCCCTTACGCGGGCACGCCTGTTCATACCGGCTTTGTCGCCGATCCGAATCGCATGCGCAAGTCGCGAATCACGTCCGTACGATCGGCGCAAGTGACCGGAAGGCCCGGCACCCGCTATCCCCAGACTTCACCCCTGGGGATCGTCGTGCGGCCGCCCGGCCCGAACCGCGGCCGCGATGCCGCGGCCGCCGGGCGTCCTTCCGTGCGCGGAAAGCGGTTCAGACGGCGCGGAACGGCCTGATGGCGATTCCGGCCGCCTCCAGCGTCTCGCGGACGCGGCGGGCCATGGCGACCGCCGTCGCGCCGTCGCCGTGGACGCAGATCGTCTCGATCCGGGCCGGCAGACGCTTGCCGGACGCCGCGATCACGGCGCCCTCCCGCACCATGGCGAGCACGCGGCCCGCGGCCTCGTCGGCGTCGTGGAGGATCGAGCCGGGCTTCTTGCGGCTCATCAGGCGACCGTCGTCCTCGTAGGCCCGGTCGGCGAAGATCTCGGCCGCGGAGGCGAGGCCGTATTCCTCCGCCGCCCTCTCGGTCGGCAGGCCCGGCATGGTCACGTAGACGAGGGAGGGATCGACGGCCCGGATGGCGCGGCCGATCGCGCGCGCGATCTCGGGATCGTCCTGGGACATGTTGCCGAGCGCGCCGTGCGCCTTCACGTGCGTCACCGTGTGGCCGGCCAGCGTCGCGCAGGCCTGCATGGCGCCGATCTGGTAGGCCACCATGCGCTCGATCTCCGGCATCGTGTCGCCGACGATGGTGCGGCGGCCGAACCCGGCGAGGTCGTTGAAGCCCGGATGGGCGCCGATCGCGACGCCCTTCTCCTTCGCCATCCGGGCCGTCTCGACCATGACGTTCGGATCGCCGCCGTGGAAGCCGCAGGCGACGTTGGCGGACGTGATGACGTCCATCATGGCGGCGTCGTCGCCGAGCGACCAGCGCCCGAAGCTCTCGCCCATGTCGCAGTTGAGATCGACCTGCATGTTCCTCACTCCTGAAGACCGAGCCGCGGCCGGCGGGGCCGCGGGATCGGCGTGCCGGACGTCCGGCCTAGACGAGAACCGGCTGCGCGGCCCGGGCCTCTGCGCCGAAGAGGCGGCGATAGCGCTCGACCTCCCCGCGCGGACCCATGGCCTTGGTCGGATTGTCCGAGAGCTTCACCGTCGGGCGGCCGTCGGCGGAGATGACCTTGCAGACGATCGAGAGCGGGTCGAGCTGCCCGTCGGGCGCGAGGCCGCGGAAGTCGTTCGTGAGGAGCGTGCCCCAGCCGAAGCCCATGCGGACCCGGCCGTGGAAATGGCGATGGATGCGCTCGATCGTGTCGATGTCGAGGCCGTCCGAGAAGATGACGAGCTTCGTCAGCGGATCCTCGCCGCGCGAGATCCAGAAGTCGATCGCCTCCTCGCCACCCTCGATCGGGTCCTTGGAATCGACGCGGATGCCGGTCCAGCGCGCGATCCAGTCGGGCGCGTCGTGGAGGAAGCGGGTCGTGCCGTAGGTGTCCGGCAGGATCACGAGCAGGTTGCCCTGGTAGTCCTCCTGCCAGTCGGCGAGCACACCGTAGGGAGCCGCCAGCGCGTCGCGGTCGGTCTCGGCGAGCGCCGTGTAGACCATGGGCAGTTCGTGGGCGTTCGTGCCGATCGCCTCCACCTCGCGACGGAGCGCGATGAGGCAGTTGGACGTGCCGAGGAACGCCGGCCCCAGCCCCTCGTTCATGGCCTGGACGCACCAGTCCTGCCACAGGAAGCCGTGCCGGCGGCGCGTGCCGAAATCGGAGATGGAGAGGCCGGGCAAGGCCTTGAGCCGCTGGATCTTCTCCCAGACCCGCGTCATGGCGCGGGCGTACAGGACCTGCAGTTCGAACTTTCCCATGCCGCGCGTCACGCCGCGGGAGCGCAGCTCGTTCAGGATCGCGAGAGAGGGGATCTCCCACATCGTGGTCTCGATCCACGGACCGTGGAAGGTGAGCTCGTACTGGCCGTCGATGCGCTCGAGCTCGTAGTCCGGGAAGCGGAAGTTCTCGAGCCAGGCGAGGAAGTCCGGCGAGAACATCTGCCGCTGGCCGTAGAAGGTGTTGCCGCGCAGCCAGGTGGATTCGCCGCGCGAGAGCGACAGCGACCGGACGTGGTCCAGCTGTTCCTTCAGCTCTCCGAGGTCGATGTAGTCGGCGAGGCGGACGCGCTTCGTCCGGTTCTTGATGCCGAAGGTGACCTTCACGTCCCGGTGGCGACGGAAGATCGTCTGCGCCATCAGGAGCTTGTAGAAATCCGTGTCGATCACGGACCGGACGATCGGATCGATCTTCCAGGCGTGGTTGTAGACACGAGTGGCGATGTCGACCATCGCGACGCCCCTGCACGCCCGGCGAGGCCGGGCCGGAGGCCGCAGCTTCGCGCAGAGGCGGCGGGCCGAGTCAAGAACTCGGCCGCATGGGGGAGAGCGCCGCGCGGGCCCTCCCCGGTCCGGCTCAGGCCGTGAGGCTGACCTTCTTGTTGTCGGACAGCTCGTACGGGGGCTCGCCCGTGATGACGGCCTTCGCGTAGCCGTAGATCTGCATCACCGTGCGGGACGGGCCGTCCCAGTACTCGCCACCGGACGGATGCACGCGGATGAGCGCGATGTCCGGATCGTCCGTGCCCTTCGGGAACCAGGTCCGGAGCCCTTCGCTCCAGAGCTCCTTCACCTTGGCCGTGTCGGTCACGATCTCGGCCTTGCCCGACACGGACACGTAATTCTGTCCCGACGGGTCTGAATAGGCGAGGTTGACCTCGGAATCGCGCGACAGCTCCTGCACCTTCGGCGTGCGCTGGCGCGTGAAGAACCAGAGGTCGCCGGATTCGTCCGCCTTGTGGCTCCACATGGGCCGGCTGTGCAGCGTGCCGTCCGGCTCGACGGTCGTCATCATGGCGATCTTCACGTCGGCGATGAGCTCGTAGAGCTTCTTCGCTCCCTCGTGATGGGTGTGGTCGTGGGCCATTCGGTCTCCCTCCCCAGGCCGCGCAGGCGGCGTCTCGGTGTCGGGCGGGGAACGGCTGGGCGAAAGGATGGTTTCCGACGCTCCGCATCAAACGGCCGTGCGCGGGCCCGGTCGGCGCCACGCGGCGCTTGGGTGGCCGGGCCCGATCCCGTAAGCGGAAGCCGGCGAAGGAGACGCACGTGGCGATCGACGAGAATGCGGTGCGGCGGGCGCTCGGGGCCGTGACGCTCGGGGGAACGCCGCTGCCCGCGACGGGCCGCCTGTCGGCGATCGCGATCGACCCCGCGGGCCGCGTCTCGCTCTCGGTCGCAATCGAGCCCGCCGAGGCGGGCGCGCTCGAACCGCTCCGCAAGGCGGCCGAGGAGGCCGTGCGGGCCGTTCCGGGCGTCACCGGCGCCTTCGTGAGCCTCACGGCCGACAGGCCCGCCGGCGCCGCACCGCCGCCGCGACCGGCGACGGGCGGACCCGGCCCGCGGCCCGCCGGGCCGCCGCGGCCGCAGGCCGTGCCGGGCATCCGGTCGATCGTCGCGGTCGCGTCCGGCAAGGGCGGCGTCGGCAAGTCGACCCTCGCCTGCAACATCGCGGTGGCCCTCGCGCGGTCCGGCCTGCGGGTCGGCCTCCTCGACGCCGACATCTACGGGCCGTCGGCTCCGAAGCTGTTCGGCCTGTCGGGCAAGCCCAACCTGCGCGACGGGCGGCTCCTCGAGCCGCTCGAGGCGCACGGCGTCAAGGTCATGTCGATCGGGTTCCTGGTCGACGAGAGCTCCGCCATGATCTGGCGCGGACCGATGGTGACGAGCGCCCTGACCCAGCTCCTGCGGGAGGTGGCCTGGGGCGAGCTCGACATCCTGATCGTCGACATGCCGCCCGGCACCGGCGACGCCCAGCTCACCATGGCCCAGACGGTGCCGCTGGCGGGCGCCGTCATCGTCTCGACGCCGCAGGACCTCGCGCTGATCGATGCCCGGCGCGGCGTCGCCATGTTCCAGAAGGTCGAGGTGCCGATCCTCGGGATCGTCGAGAACATGTCGTCCTTCGCATGCCCCTGCTGCGGGACGGTCTCGGACGTGTTCGGCAAGGGCGGGGCGCGCCGGGAGGCCGAGGTGCTGGGCGTGCCCTTCCTCGGCGAGGTGCCGCTCGCGATCGGCATCCGCGAGCTGTCGGATGCGGGGCGGCCCGTCGTGGCCTTCGGCGAGGGCCCTCAGGCCGAGGCGTTCGCGGCCGTGGCGGCCGGCCTCTCGGCCCGGCTCGCGGCGGGGGCGGGCTCGCGGCCCGGGCCCCGCATCGTCATCGAGTAGCGGGCCTCAGCGGACGATGCAGCGGCCGAGCGGCCGGGCTTCGGCGCGGGGCTTGGACATGTCGATCCGGGCCATGGCGGCGAAGCAGCCGAGGAGGGAGCCGGCGGCGACGATCACGAGGGCGACTTCCACGGCGGCATCTCACTCTTGACTCAGCGTCAAGACCCTACGGGCGCCATGGTTGACGGAGGCTTAATGGCCACACAGGGCCCGAAACGCGGCGGGGATCGGGCGCCGTCATTGACGCTCCGGGGCGTTTGAGATTCGCTGCCCCTATCGGCGGCTGAGATTCGCGTAACAGTATCGAAGGCTCCAGCCGAGCCAGCGTCCCTGCGTACATCCTCATGTTTTCTCTCCGCGTGCCGCGGGAGAGTGCACGTCCGCGCGCGTGCCTCGGCTGGAGTCATCAATGCAACAGGCGCTCAAGACCCTCTGGACGGATGAGCTCAACGACCAGCTCCGCCAGCTGTCCCTGCCGCAGGGCCGCAAGCCCGGCACGGCCGAGCCGAGCGCGAACGTCGTGCGCCCGGCCTTCCAGCGCGAGCGGACCGCCTCCGTCGCCCCGCAGCAGCGCCCGGAGCTCTCCGCCGCGCTCGACGCCGTGGTCCGCGCCGCCGACATCATCAAGGACGCCCAGGACCGCGCCTCCCACGCGGAGGAGCAGGCGCGTCTGCTCGGCGAGCGCATCGCCGAGCAGCTGAAGGCGGCCGAGATGCAGATCCGGGCGCTCCAGGACCGCGCCCAGGAGGCCGAGGACCGGCTCTCCGCCGTGACGGAGCGCGCCGCCGAGAAGCTGGCCGACGCCGACGCGCAGATCCGCGGCGCCCGCGAGCAGGCGAAGCGCGCCGAGGACCGCGCCGCGCAGGCCGAGGAGCGCGCCTCCGAGCAGATCGCCGAGGCGCAGGCCCTCGTGAAGGAGGCCAACGACCGGGTCTTCGCCGCCGAGACGCACGCGCTCGAGTCGAAGGAAGACCTGACCTACCTCGAGAACTACATCCGGGAGCGCTTCGCGCTCTGATCCGGTCGACCAGGCGGCGGGCCTGACGGGGGCGCTTCGGCGCCCCCTTTTTCGTTCGGGCAGGGCGCCGGACCGGCATCCCTCCGGGTCGGCACCGTCGGCCGGGGACGGGTCCTCTCGGCCGCTCGCCCCGGCCGGAGACCGGCGCCGAGCGCTCCCGCCCTCAGGCCGAGCTCGCGACCTTCGCGCCGGCGGCGGCCTGGGCGGCGGCCAGACGGGCGATCGGCACCCGGTAGGGCGAGCAGGACACGTAATCGAGCCCGATGCTCTCGCAGAAGGCGACGGAGGCGGGGTCGCCGCCGTGCTCGCCGCAGATGCCGAGCTTGAGGCCGGGCCGGGCCGCCCGACCCCGCTCGACCCCGATCCGCACCAGCTCGCCCACGCCCTCCTGGTCGATGGTCACGAAGGGATCCGCGTCGAGGATGCCCTTCTGCGTGTAGCGGCCGAGGAAGGTCGCGGCGTCGTCGCGCGAGATGCCGAGCGCCGTCTGCGTCAGGTCGTTGGTGCCGAACGAGAAGAACTCGGCGCTCTCGGCGATCTCGCCCGCCTTCAGGCAGGCGCGCGGCAGCTCGATCATGGTGCCGACCTGATAGGTGAAGGTCGCGCCCGTCTCCGCCCGCACGGCCTCCGCCATGGCGTCGATCCGGGCCTTCACGAGGTCGAGCTCGGCGCGCGTCATGATGAGCGGCACCATGACCTCCGGCACAACGGGCGCGCCGGTCGCCCCGGCGGCCTCGACGGCGGCCTCGAAGATCGCGCGGGCCTGCATCTCGGCGATCTCGGGATAGGCGACCGCGAGACGGACGCCCCGGAAACCCAGCATCGGGTTGAACTCGTGCAGCTCGGCCGCCCGGCGCTTGAGCTTCTCCGGCGCGAGCCCCGTCTGGGCCGCGACGTCGGCGATCTCCTTGTCCGTGTGCGGCAGGAACTCGTGCAGCGGCGGATCGAGCAGGCGGATCGTGACGGGCAGGCCCTGCATGATGGTGAAGAGCGCGACGAAATCCTCGCGCTGGTACGGCAGGAGCTTCGCGAGCGCGGCGCGGCGGCCCGCCTCGTCGTCCGCCAGGATCATCTCCCGGACCGCGACGATCCGGTCGCCCTCGAAGAACATGTGCTCCGTCCGGCAGAGGCCGATGCCCTCCGCGCCGAAGTTGCGGGCCGTCTGGGCGTCGCGCGGGGTGTCGGCGTTGGCCCGGACCTTCAGGTTCCGGTTCTTGTCGGCCCAGCCCATGAGGGTCGCGAACTCGCCGGACAGCTCGGGCTCCTGCATCTTCACGCGGCCGAGCAGGACCTGCCCGGTCGAGCCGTCGATCGTGATCGTGTCGCCCGCCTTCACGCTCTGGCCGGCGATGGTGAAGGTCGCCTTCGCGTAGTCGACGCGGATCGTGCCCGCGCCGGAGACGCAGGGCTTGCCCATGCCGCGCGCCACCACGGCCGCGTGGCTCGTCATGCCGCCGCGCGTGGTGAGGATGCCCTCGGCGGCGTGCATGCCGTGGATGTCCTCCGGGCTTGTCTCGACACGCACGAGGATGACCTTGCGGCCGGCCTTCTTGGCGATCTCGGCCTCCTCGGAGGAGAAGACGACGGCCCCGGAGGCGGCACCGGGAGAGGCCGGCAGACCCTGGGCCAGGATCCTGCGCTCGGCCTTCGGATCGATGGTCGGGTGCAGGAGCTGGTCGAGCGAGGCGGGCTCGATCCGGCCGACGGCCTCGGCCTCCGTGATCAGGCCCTCGGAGGCGAGGTCGACCGCGATGCGCAGCGCGGCCTTGGCGGTGCGCTTGCCGGAGCGCGTCTGCAGCATCCAGAGCTTCCCGGTCTCGACCGTGAACTCCATGTCCTGCATGTCGCGGTAATGCGTCTCGAGGATGCCGTAGATGCGCACGAGCTCCGCATAGGCCTCGGGCATCGCCCGCTCCATCGAGGGCTTGTCGGAGCCGGACGCGATCCGGGCCGCCTCCGTGATGTCCTGCGGCGTGCGGATGCCCGCCACCACGTCCTCGCCCTGGGCGTTGATGAGGAACTCGCCGTAGAGCGCGCTCTCGCCCGTGGACGGGTTCCGCGTGAAGGCGACGCCGGTGGCCGAGGTGTCGCCCATGTTGCCGAACACCATGGCCTGCACGTTGACGGCCGTCCCCCAGGAGGCCGGGATGGCGTTGAGCTCGCGGTACTTGATGGCCCGGGCGTTCATCCAGGAGCCGAACACCGCGCCGACGGCGCCCCAGAGCTGCTCCTTCGCGTCCTGCGGGAAGGGCTGGCCGAGCTCGTTCTGGACGATGGTCTTGTAGCGCTTGATCAGCTCGGCCCAATCCTCCGCGCCGAGGTCGGTGTCGAGCGTGTAGCCCTTGCGGTCCTTGTAGAGGTCGAGCGCCTCCTCGAAATGGCCGTGCTCCACGCCGAGCACGACGTTCGAGTACATCGTGATGAAGCGGCGGTAGCTGTCGTAGGCGAAGCGGCGGTCGCCGGAGGAGCCCGCGATGGCCTCGACGGTCGTGTCGTTCAGGCCGAGGTTCAGGACCGTGTCCATCATGCCCGGCATGGAGGCGCGGGCGCCCGAGCGCACGGAGACGAGGAGCGGGTTCGCGGGGTCGCCGAAGACGCGTCCCGTGAGCCGTCCGACCTCGGCCAGCGCCGCGTTCACCTCCGCCTCGAGCTCCGGCGGATAGGTCCGGTCGTGATCGTAGAAGTAGGTGCAGACGGAGGTCGGGATCGTGAAGCCCGGGGGCACGGGCAGGCCGAGGTTCGACATCTCGGCGAGGTTCGCGCCCTTGCCGCCCAGCAGGTTCTTCATGCCGGCCTCGCCTTCGGCCTTGCCGTCGCCGAAGCTGTAGACCCACTTCGCCATGTGCGTGTTTCCGAGTTGCCGCCGGGAGATGGCGTCGATTGGACCAAACGCCCGCGCGACGCAATTGCACCGCCGCGCGGGGGCGCCTTTACCTTGCCGGGAGAAAGACTTTGCCGGGGCGCCGCCTCGCGCGTTCTGAGGGGCGAGCGAACCTGTCGCGGAAGGACGATCCCATGCAGCGCACCCTCGTGGCGGCCCTCGCCACCCTGGCATCCACGGCGGCCCTCGCGGGCGGCGATTGCGGCGGCGACTGCTACCGCCGGGCCTGGCAGCCGGCGGAATACGGCACGCTGGTCGAGACCTATCCGGTCCGGCCGAGGACCTATGCGGTCGTCACGCCGCCCGCGTACCGGACCGTCACGGAGCGGGTCGTGGTCCGCCCCGCCGGTCGGATCTGGCAGGAGAGCCGCGACGCCTCCGGCCATCGGGTCGGCTGCTGGGTCGACGTCCCGGCCGAGACGCGCCTCGTGACCCGTCGCGTCATGGTGGCGCCGGGCTCGGTCGAGCCCTACGCGAGCGCCGGCTATTCGGGCGTGCGCGCCGTGACCTACCAGACGCAGCGCGCCGGCTGGGGCTGGGAGCCGCTCGGCGGCCGGTAGCCGCCCTCCCCGAGGGCGAGCGGCTCACGCCTCGCGGTAGAGCAGCAGGAACGCCCCGATCACGAGCAGGCAGGCGGGCCAGACCCAGCCCGCCACCCTCACGAGGCGCCGGTCCGCGACCGGATCGAGCCGCAGCTCCAGCCAGCGCGCCCAGCCGGCCGCGACGCCCGCGATGGCGAGCGGCGTGTGGGTCAGCTCGACGAGGAGCTGGTCCTTCACGTTGGAGATGGCGTGCTGGTGCGTGAGGAGCAGCATGCCGCCCGCCGCGCACATGAGCGGGAAGACGAGCGGCTGCCACCCGGTCCGGATGTCGAGCCGGCGCACCCGCCATTCGAAGAACGCGAAGGCGAAGATCACGACCTCGAAGGCGCGGTGCTGCAGGGTCTCGACGTCGCGCAGGCTCTCGATCAGGCCCTGCGAGCCGAGCGGCCAGACGTCCGGGTCCGCCCGGATCGCGAGAAATACGCCCAGCCCGACGAAGACCAGCGGCCAGTGTCTCGCCCAGCGGATTCCGCCCTGGGCCGCGAGCGCCAGGATGCCGATCGCGACCACGAACAGCCCGGCCCAGTGGTGGTTGTATTCCGACCAGGCGATGTCGGCCGCGTCGCGCGGCGGCAGCTCGCCCGAGCCCGGCGTGAAGGCGGCCTTGGGCGCCGCCCGCGCGCCCGCCGCCTCGGCGTCGAGCTGCTTCTGCAGCGTCGTGATCGAGAGCTGGTCGTGGTCCGGCGAGACGAGGCGCGGCATGCGCGGCGTGTTGCGCTCCACGATCTCGGCGAAGGAGACGCGGTCGTCCGTGAGGTCGATCGACGGCGGCACGGACGTGAGCGAGGCGGCCGCGAAGAAGATCGTGAAGCCGATGCCGATCTCGGCCTCGGCGAAGCGGCGGAGCCGCACGGTCGAGCCGGCCGGCTCCCGCCGCAGCCGCTCCACCACGAGGAAGTTGCCGAGCCCGAGCCCGAGCAGCATCAGGAACATGACGATCTTGGCGCCGACCATCACGCCGAAGGCGGTGCCGTAGAGGCCGGGCACGTCGCCGATGTAGACGACGCTCATCACCGTGCCGGATAAGAGGAGCGCCGCGACGCCCGCCATGGACATGCGCGAGAAGCGCGTGCCGACGAGGCCCAGGGCCGTCCCGTCCGCGAGCCGCGACAGGGCGAGCCAGAAGACCGGGATCCCGCCGATCCAGAGCGCCGCGCCGAGCTGGTGCAGGAACTCGACCCCGAGAAGCAGCGCCCGGTCGCCGATCCGGCCGGCCGCGTGGGTCGTAGCCGTCGCCGCCGCGAGAGCGAGCAGCGACAGGACCACGAGCGCCGGCGCCGAGGCGCGCGGCCCGAAGGCGAGGACCAGCGTCGCGATCAGGGCCGCGCACAGCGCCTTGGCGAGCCCCGACAGCGCGAAGGACGCCGTCAGCGCCTTGCCCAGCGCCATGCCGGTCGTGTCCAGCATCACGGCGACCTGGAGGCCGATGTAGAGCGCCTCCGCGGCGACGAGGCCGAGCGCGCTCCAGACGACCACCCGGCCGACGGAGGCGGTGAGGTTCGCCCCGTCCGGCCCGAGCCGCGCCGAGAGGGGCCGCAGCAGCAGCGCGAGGAAGAAGACGGAGCCGAACGCCACCGACTGGGCGACGATGACGAGGCCATGGACGACGACGCTGAGGTAGCCGAACAGGTCGATGAGGAGGGCCACGCCGGGCTACTTCGGCACGACCGTGAAGGGCACGTCGCCGCGCGTGATGTGGCCGTCCACGGCGAGGACCTGCCAGCGCAGCGTGTAGGCGCCGGGCACGAGATCGGCCGCGGCGCGCAGGATGTCGGGCCCGGGCCCCGCCGCGATCGGAAGCTCGGTCCGGCTGCCGTCGGGCCGGGTGAGGCGCAGCACCGAGCGCGCCCGGTCGATGCGGCTGTTGAACCGGAATTCCAGCACGGCCGGGCCGGGCTGCGCCGTGCCGCCGATGGCGGGCGTGGAGGCGAGCAGGATCGCGTGGGCGGCCGCCGGCAGGGGCGACAGGATCGCGGCCGCGAGCGGGACGGCGAGGACGAGACGGCGCGGCACGATGGTCGATCCTCGCGGAGGGCGCGGCGAATTAGCCGAGGGTGCGGGAGATAGTCCAGGCGAGGGCCCGGGCGGAAGGACGCAGGGTCAGGAGACGAGTCCGCGGGCGGCGCCGGCGAGCGCCATGGCGGCCACGATCCAGGCCGGCGGCGCCCGCCAGGCCACGAGGGCGACGAAGGCCGCCGCCGCGACCGCGACGTCGAGCGCCGAGCCTATCGCGCCCGTCCAGACCGGGTCGTAGAGGGCGGCCGCGAGCAGCCCGACCACGGCCGCGTTGATGCCGGCCATGGCGGCCCGCACGCCGGGCCGGAGGGCGAGGCCCGCCCAGAACGGCAGCGCGCCGTGGACGACGAGCAGCCCCGGCAGGAAGATCGCGACGAGCGCGATGGCGGCGCCCGCGACCCCATGCGGCGCGGGACCGGCCACCGCCCCGAGATAGGCCGCGACCGAGAAGAGCGGCCCCGGGACGGCCTGCGCGGCCGCGTAGCCGGCCAGGAACGCGTCCGGCGCCACCCAGTCCGTGTCGACGACCTCCACGCGCAGCAGCGGCAGGACGACGTGGCCGCCGCCGAAGACGAGCGCGCCGGCCCGGTAGAAGGCGCCCGCCAGCGCGACCGCCTGCGGGCCGGCCGCCGCGAGGCCCGCCGCCCCGAGCAGGACGGCGAAGAGCGCGAGCGACGTCGCTCCGGCCCGCCGCGAGACGGGTCCCGCGCCGGGCGGGTGCGGCGCCTCGGGCCCGG
>JAEUAC010000177.1 GCA_019695455.1 Methylorubrum extorquens
GAGGGGGAGGCGGCCGCGGCCGCGCTCGCCCTGCGGCTGGGTGGGGATGGCGGGGCCGCCGCCGTTTCGCCGCGGCGCGAAACGGCGTAGGCCCGCGCCCGGACACGAGGGACACGGCATGTCGGGCGGCCACGGACACGGCGACCACGGGAGCTCGAACAAGCCGATCGCGATGCTGATCGCCGTGCTCGCGCTCTTCCTCGCCTTCTCGGAGACGCTGGGGAAGAGCGCGCAGACCGACGCGATCTCGAAGAACGTCGAGGCGGCGAACCTCTGGAGCTTCTTCCAGGCGAAGACCATCCGGCAGACGACGCTGCGCACCGCCACCGACCAGGCCAACCTCGCCGGGCCCGCGGCCCTGCCCGGCGGCGAGGCCGCCCTGAAGGCCCGGACCGACGACTGGGCGAAGACGATCGCGCGCTGGGAATCGGAGCCGGAGACCGGCGAGGGCCGCAAGGAGCTCGTGGCGCGTGCCAAGGCGGCGGAGGAGAGGCGCGACACGTCGCTCGCCCGCTACCACCATTACGAGGTCGGCTCGGCGGCCTTCCAGATCGGGATCGTCATCGCGTCGGCGACGCTCATCACGGGCATCATGGCGCTCGCCTGGCTCGGCGTGGGCCTCGGCGTCGCGGGCGTCGTCATGACGGCGATCGGCTTCTTCGCCCCGCACGCCGTCCACCTCATCTGACCGCCGCCCGCCGCCCGCTTGGCGAAAGGCGGCCGCACGCCTAGGTATCGGCGCGGCGCGGCCGAACCGGCGGCGGCAGGGAGCCCGACGAGGCATGCTCACCTTCGCGGTCGGCGACGTGCACGGGTGCCTTCCTCTCCTGGACGCGCTCCTCGCCAAGGTGGCGGACCACGCGGCGGAGCGGCGCCACCGGCTCGTCTTCCTGGGCGACTACATCGATCGCGGCCCGGCCTCGGCCGGCGTGGTCGCGCGGCTGCGCGGTCTCCAGGCCGACCCGGAGCGCGACGTGGTCTGCCTGATGGGCAACCACGAGGACCTGCTGCTCCGCGCCACCATGCGGTCGGCCATGCTGCAGAACTGGCTGGTGAACGGCGGCGACGCGACGCTCGCCTCCTACCGGGCCACGCAGGTGGCGGAGATCCCGCCGGACGACCTCGACTGGATCGCGCGCCTGCCGACCTCCTTCGAGGACGGGCGGCGCTGCTTCGTCCATGCCGGCCTGAACCCGGACGTGCAGGACCGCGCCGCGCAATCCGATCTCGACCGGCTCTGGATCCGCGAGAGGTTCCTCGCCTCGGATCGCGATTTCGGCCGCCTCGTCGTGCACGGGCACACGCCCCGGGCCGACGGCCGGCCGGAGATCCGGCCGAACCGCATCAACGTCGACACGGCCGCGGTCTACGGCGGCTGCCTCACGGCCGCGATCTTCGACGATGCGACGGACGCGCCGCTGGGCTTCCTGCACGCCCGCTGACCCCGCCCGTCAGGCCGCCTGCCGGGCGGCCCAGGGCGCGCCGGCGAGCCGTTCCCCGAGATAGGCGAGGAGCGCCGTGACGCGGGCGGGGCGCGGCTCGCCGGGCGGCGTCACGAGATGCAGGTCGATCGGCGGCGCCGACCAGTCCGGCAGCACCCGCACGAGGCGGCCGGCCTCGAGGTCGTCCCAGACGAGGAAGTCCGGCTGCAGCGCGAGCCCGAGGCCTGCCCGCAGGGCCGGCAGGAGCGCATCCGCGTTGTTCGCCCGCAGGCCGCCGCGCGGCACGACGGCGGCGATCTCGCCCGAGCGGCCGTGGAACCGCCAGCGGTCCGGCACCGGCAGGTAGGCGTAGCCGAGGCAGGCATGGCCGGCGAGGTCGTCCGGGTGGCCGGGGAGCCCGCGGCGGTCGAGATAGGCGGGGGCCGCGACGAGCGAGCGGCGGATGCCGCAGAGCCGGCGGGCGCGCAGCGACGAATCCGGCAGGGCCGCGATCCGCAGCCCGAGGTCGAAGCCGCCGCCGACGAGGTCCACCACGGCGTCCGAGAGGTGCAGGTCGACGGAGACGGCCGGGTGGCTCTCGAGGAAGGCCGGCAGCAGCGGCGCCACGTGCAGCACGCCGAACGACATCGGGGCGGCCAGGCGGACGAGGCCGCGCGGCTCCGCGGAGGCCGACGTCGCCCGCGCCTCCGCCTCCTCGCCCTCCGCGAGGAGCCGGGCCGCGTCGTCCCGGGCCGCGAGGCCGGCTTCGGTCAGCGCGAGCTTGCGCGACGTGCGGTGGAAGAGGCGCGCGCCGAGCCGGCCTTCGAGGCGCGCCACCGCCTTCGACACCGTGCCCTTGGTGGTGCCGAGCTCCTCGGCCGCCCGCCCGAAGGACCCGAACTCGGCCACCCGCGCGAACACGGCCCAGGCCTCGAAGTCGGGGAGTTTCATGGCGGCTCCGAGAAACGATGCGTTTCGATCGTTTCTCTACCGGAGGCGCCCCGCGCGGGCCAGATTGAGCGCATCGGGATCGGCGCGCCAGGCGGCGCGGCCCGCGCCAGGAGACACGTCATGTCCGAGATCGGCCTCCACCACGTCACGGCGTTCTCCGGCCCGGCCGGCCGGAACGTCGATTTCTACACCCGCGTCCTCGGCCTGCGGCTCGTGAAGAAGACCGTGAACTTCGACGATCCCGGCACCTACCACCTCTATTACGGCGACGCGGCCGGGCGCCCGGGCACGATCCTGACCTTCTTCCCGATCGAGCACGCGGCGCGCGGCCGGGCCGGAATCGGCGAGACGCAGGAGACCGCCTTCGCGGTGCCCCGCGCCTCCATCGGCTGGTGGGCCCATCGCCTCGTCGCGACCGGCGTGGAGCACGACGCGCTCGTGCGGGTGTTCGACGAGCCGGTCCTGCGCTTCCGCGACCCCGACGGCACCGCCCTGGCGCTCGTGGGCGTCGAGGGCGATGCCGGGACCGGGGCGGTCTGGGACGGCTCGGACGTCCCGGCCGAGCACGCGATCCGGGGGCTGCACGGCGTGACGCTCCTCCTCGCCGAGGCGGGTCCGACGGGCGCCATCCTGACGGACGTGTTCGGCTTCCGCGAGGTCGGCCGGGACGGCGGCGCGACCCGGTTCGCGGGCAGCGCGGCGCTCGGCGGCGTCGTCACGCTGCGGGCCGTGGGCTCCTTCCTGCCGGGACGGCCCGGCGCGGGCTCGGTGCACCACGTCGCCTTCCGGGCGCCGGACGACGCCGCGCAGGCGGCCATGGTCGAGAGGCTGGCCGCCGGGCACGGGATCGCGGCGACGGAGCAGAGGGATCGGAGCTACTTCCGGTCCGTCTATTTCCGCGAGCCCGGCGGGGTGCTGTTCGAGATCGCGACGGACGCTCCCGGCTTCGCCGTCGACGAGCCGGCCGACGATCTGGGCGGCGCGCTGAAGCTGCCGGCCGGGCTCGAGCGGATGCGGGCCGAGATCGAGGCGGTGCTGCCGGCGGTGACGCCGGCCCGCGCCGGCCGGCCGCTGGCGGAGGTCTGAGCGATGGCGGACGGGACCCTCTCCTTCGTCCATCGCCACCAGTCGGGCCGGCCCGGCTCCGCCCCGCTGCTCCTCCTGCACGGGACGGGCGGAGACGAAACGGACCTCCTGCCGCTCGGCGCCCTCGTGGCGCCGGGCGCGCCGCTCCTGTCGCCGCGCGGGCAGGTCCTCGAGGCCGGCATGCCGCGCTTCTTCCGGCGGCTCGCCGAAGGCGTCTTCGACGAGGACGACCTGCGGCGGCGGGTGGACGATCTCGCGGCCTTCGTGGCGGAGGCCCGCGAGGCCTACGGCCTGCCGGCCCCGATCGCGCTCGGGCTGTCGAACGGGGCCAACGTGGCGGCCGCGCTGCTGCTCGCGCGGCCGGGCGTGCTCGCCGGGGCGATCCTCCTGCGGCCCATGCCGCCCTTCGCGACGCCGCCCGGGCTCGCGATGGCCGGCACGCCCGTGCTGGTCCTGTCCGGCGCCGTCGATCCGCTGGTGCCGGCCGCGACGGCTCTGCGGCTCGCGCAGGACCTGCGGGACGCCGGCGCGGTCGTCGACCACCGCACCCTGCCGGCCGGCCACGGGCTGTCGCAGGCGGATGTCGCGGCGGCCAAGGCCTGGCTCGACGCGAATCGGTCGCCCGCCTCCGCCTGAGCGGCGGATCGGGGCGATTCGGGTCGGTCCGCCGGTCGGTCCGACCCGCCCTGCGGCGCGGGAAGCGGACGGTCCGGGCGGATCGCGGACCGTCCAGTCGTGCCGGCTCGCGCCTGCCCGGACTCCTGTCGTCGCGGCTCGATTGCCGGCGAACCCGGCGGACCGACGCCAAACCCTGCAGTCCACTCCTGTCGAGATCCAATCGTGTCTCGGGGTGTCGGCCCGAGGCCGCCGCGTGGACTGATGGATGACGAGGGTAACCCGAGGCCGTTCCGACATCGTCTGAGCGTCGTCTGATCGATGTCGACGAAGAGGAAGGGCGCATCGAGCCAAACAAACGTGTAACGGCAAGAAGAAGGTGGGCTGTTATGCCGTTTTTATGTCTGGATATTGGGTTCGTCGTGGCCGGAACCGGTTTGTATTAACGCCAAAGTAACGTGAATCGGTGGATTCATGGCCTCGCAATAGGGTGCGAGACACGGCGATGTTTGGACGGTCGAAGGCGCAAAAGCAGGCCTCTCACGAGCGGCTTCTCTATCTGGAGTCGATCAACTCGGCGCTGCAGCGATCGCAGGCCGTGATCGAGTTCGAGACGGACGGCACGATCCTCGACGCCAACGAGAACTTCCTGTCGGCGCTCCGCTACTCGCTCGCCGAGATCAAGGGCAAGCATCACAGCATCTTCGTCGACCCGGCCTATGCCCGCTCGTCCGACTACGTCGAGTTCTGGCGCGTCCTGCGCGGCGGACAGTTCCTCTCCGCCAAGTACGACCGGGTCGCCAAGGACGGCAGCATCGTCAAGATCCAGGCGTCCTACAATCCCGTGCTGGACCCGGCCGGCAAGACCGTGCGGGTCGTCAAGTTCGCCTACGACATCACGGCGAGCGAGAACGAGCGGATCCGTCTCGAGCAGGACCGCGCCCGCAACGACCAGGTCCAGACCTCCGTCGTCGCCGCCCTCGGCTCCGCGCTGTCGAGCGTCGCCGACAAGGACCTGACGTGCCGGATCACGGGCGACTTCCCGGGCCAGTACGAGACCATCAAGTCGGACTTCAACTCCGCCGTGGCCGAGCTCGAGGCGACGATCCGCTCCGTGTCCGGCTCGGTGCTCGGCCTGCGGACCGGCGCCGGCGAGATCAGCCAGGCCTCCGGCGACCTGTCGCGCCGCACGGAGCAGCAGGCCGCCTCGCTCGAGGAGACGGCGGCCGCGCTCGACGAGATCACGGCGACCGTCAAGAAGACGGCCGAGGGCGCCAAGCACGCGAGCGAGATCGTGGCCGCCGCCACCGTCGACGCCGAGCAGTCCGGCCGCGTCGTCACGGACGCCATGGGCGCCATGGCCGAGATCGAGCGCTCGTCGAACCAGATCTCGAGCATCATCGGCGTCATCGACGAGATCGCCTTCCAGACGAACCTGCTGGCGCTGAACGCGGGCGTCGAGGCGGCGCGGGCCGGGGAGGCCGGCAAGGGCTTCGCCGTGGTCGCCTCCGAGGTGCGGGCGCTCGCCCAGCGCTCGG
>JAEUAC010000224.1 GCA_019695455.1 Methylorubrum extorquens
GACGTGGACGATCCCATCGGCGATCATCTCGGCGCGGTCGTAGCGCCAGGTGACGTGGAGGGGGCGCCCGTCGGAATCCAGCATGCAGCCCCTCCGCTCGCGCAGGAACGCGTCAGGATGATGACGCCGACCGATCCGTCTGGAGCCGGGTCAAGCCGCGAGATCCGGCAGGGCATCCTCGACGGCGCGCCGGACGAACTCCTCGCGCGACACGCCGCTCCGCTCGGCCTCCGCCTCGACGCGACGGAGAAGCTCGGGGGGCAACGTCACGGCGTCGCCCGCCGCGGACGGAAGGACGAACCGCGCGGGGCTAAAGCTAGACAGATCGTAATCAGACAGGTCGGCCGTCGCGACGAACTCTTCGGCGGCAAGGTCGCTCCGAAGATCAGGAAGTTTCTTCAGCATATCGGCTCACCTCCCGAAGATGCATGTATCGCAAGCTGATCGGCCGGATCATGTCACGATCGTCGCGTCTTCGCATGGTGAAGACGACGAACACGAACCGTCCGGCTCGGGTCTGGCCGATCGCGAAGAGCCGGGCCTCCCGGTCGGAGTGACGCGGGTCGGGAGCGATCGACAGCTTCGGATCGGCGAAGACCTCCTCCGCCTCGGCGTGGCTGACCCCATGGGCGAGGCATTTCGCGCGGTTGCCGTCGTCCCAATCGAACCCGTCGACGGGAAGATCGATCATGGCAGCTCCGGACGAAGCGGCTCGCCGCTACTCCGCCGCCATCGGCAGCGCCCGCGCCCGGACGGCGCGCCAGACGGCCGCGGGGGTCGCCGGCATGGCGATGTCCTCGTGGCCGAGCGCGTCCGTGACGGCGTTGATGACGGCCGGCGGCGCCGCGATCGCGCCCGCCTCGCCGCAGCCCTTGATGCCGAGCGGGTTGGAGGGGCACGGCGTGACCGTCATGCCGATGGCGATCTCGGGCAGGTCGTGCGCCCGCGGCATGGCGTAGTCCATGAAGGACGCCGTCACGAGCTGCCCCGTCTCGTCGTAGCGGGCGCCCTCCATGAGCGCCTGCCCGACGCCCTGGGCGATCCCGCCATGCACCTGCCCCTCGACGATCATGGGGTTGATGACGTTGCCGAAATCGTCGACGGCCGTGAAGCGCTCGATCGTCGTCACGCCGGTCGCGGGATCGATCTCGACCTCGCAGATGTGGACGCCCGCCGGGAAGGTGAAGTTCGTCGGATCGTAGAACGCCCCCTCCTTCAGGCCGGGCTCGAGCTCGGACCCGTTGAACTTGTGGGCGACATAGGCCTGGAGCGCGGTGTCCGCGAAGCCCAGCGAGCGGTCGGTGCCCGCCACCGTGAAGGCGCCGTCCTTGAACTCGATGTCCTGTTCGGACGCCTCGAGCACGTGCGCGGCGACCTTCCTGCCCTTGGCGATCACCTTGTCGAGCGCCTTCGCGACCGCCGACATGCCGACGGCGCCCGAGCGCGAGCCGTAGGTCCCCATGCCGAACTGGACCTTGTCCGTGTCCCTGTGGACGATCTTGACCGCGTCGATCGGGACGCCGAGCCGGTCCGACACGAGCTGGGCGAAGGTCGTCTCGTGGCCCTGGCCGTGGCTGTGGGAGCCGGTCAGCACCTCGATGTTGCCGGTCGGGTTGACCCGCACCTCCGCCGATTCCCACAGACCCACGCCGGCGCCGAGCGAGCCCACGGCCTGCGAGGGGGCGATGCCGCAGGCCTCGATATAGGCCGAGTAGCCGAGGCCGCGGAGCCGCCCGCGCCGTTCGCTGTCCGCCCGGCGGGCCGCGAAGCCCGCCGTGTCGGCCATCTCCAGCGCCTTGGTCAGCGCGGCGTCGTAGTCGCCAGCGTCGTAGCTCATGATGACGGGCGTCTGGTGCGGGAAGCTCCGCACGAAGTTGCGGCGGCGGAACGCGACCGGATCGAGCCCGAGCTCGCGCGCCGCGACCTCGACGAGGCGCTCCACCACGAAGGTCGCCTCCGGCCGGCCCGCGCCCCGGTAGGCGTCCACCGGGGCCGTGTTCGTGTAGACGGCGTCCACCTCGGCATGGATCGCCGGGATCGCGTACTGGCCCGAGAGCAGCGTCGCGTAGAGGTAGGTCGGGACCGAGGACGCGAAGGTCGACAGATACGCGCCGAGATTGGCCGTCGTGTGCACGCGCAGGCCCGTGATGCGGTGCTCGGCATCGGTCGCGAGCTCGGCCCGGGTGACGTGGTCGCGACCATGCGCGTCGGCCAGGAAGGCCTCACTCCGGTCGGAGGTCCACTTCACCGGCCGCTTGAGCCGTCGCGCGGCCCACAGGCAGACCACCTCCTCGGCATAGACGAAGATCTTCGATCCGAACCCGCCGCCGACGTCGGGCGCGACCACGCGCAGCTTGTGCTCGGGCGCGAGCCCCACGAAGGCCGACAGGATCAGGCGGGCGACATGCGGGTTCTGGCTCGTCGTGTGGAGGGTCCAGGCCTCCTCGCCGGGATCGTACTCCCCGATCGCGACCCGCGGCTCCATCGGGTTCGGCACCAGCCGGTTGTTGGTGAGATCGATCCGCGTGACGTGGGCGGCGGAGGCGAAGGCCGCCTCCGTCTCGGCCTTGTTGCCGATCTCCCACTCGAACACGGTGTTGCCGGCGATCCCCTCGTGCACCTCGGGCTGGCCGGGGGCCCGCGCCTTGGCGACGTCCGTCACGGAGGGCCGCACGTCGTAGTCGACGACGATCGCCTCCGCGGCGTCCTGAGCCTCCCGCAGCGTGCGGGCGACCACCACGGCCACGTGGTCGCCGACATAGCGCACGACGTCCTTGGCGAGCGCCGGATGGGCGCCCGCCTTCATGGGCGAGCCGTCCTTCGAATGGATCATCCAGCCGCAGATGAGGCCGCCGACATCCTCGTCGGTCAGCGCGTCGAAGGCGTCGACCTTGCGGAAGTCGCGCCCCGTGTAGACGGCCTCGACGCCCGGCATGGTGGCGGCCGCCGCGACGTCGATCGACCGGATGCGCGCATGCGCGTGCGGCGAGCGCAGGAACGAGGCGTGGAGCTGGCCGTCGCGGTTGATGTCGTCGGTGTAGCGGCCGCGCCCCGTCAGGAAGCGCCTGTCCTCGAGGCGCAGCACGCGCGCGCCGATCCCGGTCCCGTTGGCCGCCATGCGTTCCTCCCCGTCGTGTCCTCCGCGCCGCCTCTTCGGGCGGTCGCGTCGTCTGGTCCGTCGGCCGGGCGTCTCCGCCCGGCCGGCCGGCTATTCGGCCGCCTGCCGCATCGGCGAGGCCGCCATGTCGCGCGCGCCGGCGGCGATCGACTTCACGATGTTGTGGTAGCCGGTGCAGCGGCAGAGATTGCCTTCCAGCTCCTCGCGGATGGTGGTCTCGGGCAGGTCGTTGCCGAGCCGGTGCACCATGTCGACGGCGGTCATGATCATGCCCGGCGTGCAGAAGCCGCATTGCAGGCCGTGATGCTCGCGGAAGGCGGCCTGCATCGGGTGCAGCTCGGCGCCGTTCGCCAGCCCCTCGATGGTCAGCACGTCGGCGCCCTCGCATTGCAGCGCCAGCATGGTGCAGGCCTTCACGGCCTGGCCGTCCACGTGGACCACGCAGGCGCCGCACTGGCTCGTGTCGCAGCCGACATGTGTGCCGGTCAGCCGCAGCGTCTCCCGCAGATACTGGACGAGCAGGGTGCGAGGATCGACCTCGCCCGAGACCGCCTTGCCGTTCACCGTCATGGAAACGGACGCCATTGCCGACCCTCCCGCGGCCGCCGCCCGTTCTCCGGGGCGGCCCGCGCTTCGAACTGTTCCGAACCGAATGTGGACGAGGCCGACCGGCAGGGTCAAGCACGGTCGGGCGCGGATCGCGCCGGACCGTGCGCCGGATCGCGCGACGATGCCGTCGCGGCCGCCCTGTCCGGCTAAGCCCGCGGTGCCGCGCGGTCGGAGAGCGCTGACGCGGCCGGATTCAGGCGAAGCCGATCCAGCGCCCCGCGAGCAGGACGGCGAGCCAGAGGGCCAGGGACGCGGCGGCCCGCAGGCGGGTCGCGAACGGCACCGCGTCGCCCGTCGGCAGGCCGCCGCGGTGCTGGAGGGCGACGGTGAGGAGGGCGGCCGCGAGCAGGGCCAGCTTCGCCAGGAAGGCGGGATTGGCCAGGTACTCGGCCGGACGGACCGTGAACAGCCAGAGCCCGGTCGCGACGGCGAGCCCCGCCCCGCAGGCGGCCGAGCGCACGAGCACGGGCGCCAGCACGGCGACCGGGGCGGACCGGAACAGCCCGAGGAGCCGCAGATCGAGCGGCAGGATCGCACCGACGAGCACGGAGAGACCCAGGACATGGGCGGCGTTGACCAGGAGGTACGCCGTCCCGGACGTGCGCAGATAGGCGGCGCCCGGCCAGGCGGCGAGCGCCTCCACCATCACGGCGTGCGGATGCGCTCGGGATAGAGGTCGTAGCTGCGGCCGGCGAGCGTGATGCGGACGGCCTTCATGTGCGTTCGCGCCTTGTCGAGCGACCGGTTGCCGAGCACCGTGACGGGGTCGCCCGGCTTCGCGGTGTCGCCGCGGAAGCCGGACCGCTCGGTCTGCGAGGGGTTGCCGAGATCCACCTGCCACAGGGCGCCGTCCGCGGCGGCGACCTGCAGCATGGGATGGGGCGGCGCCATCGCGATCGTCTGGATCCGCCCCTCGAGCGTCATCTGCTCGCCCTCGGCCCAGGACCAGCCGTGATGCGCGAGCGCGGCGGACCCGGCGAGCGCGAGCGCGAGGCCGGCCATGACGAGACGTGGGACGTTCATCGGATCTCCTCCGGGCGCGACGACGGGCCCGCGCCCGTCAGGACGCGTACTTGACCGTGCAGCCATAGGGCCGGGACGTCGTGACCGAGACGGCCTTGCCGGTCGTGATCTCGGACAGCGCCGCGTCGACGAAGTTGCGGGCCGTCTTCAGGTCCTCGACCTTGGTCGACGGCTTGTCGTCGATGCCGCCCATGTAGGCGAGCGTGCCGTCGGCCGCGACGACGTACATGTGCGGCGTGACCTGCGCGCCGTAGGCCCGGCCGACCTCCCCCTTCGGGTCGAGCAGCACGGCCGTCGGGGCGGCGCCGCGACCGGTCGTGAGCGCGTTCGCCTTGGCGGCGTCCGCGTAGCCCTGCTCGCCCGGGACCGAGGAGATCACGGACAGCCAGACGATGCCCTTGTCGGTCCACTTCTTCTGCAGCCCCTGCATGGCGGCGCTCGAATAGTGCTTCTTCACGAACGGGCACTCGTCGTTCGTCCATTCCAGCACGACCGTCCTGCCCTTGAGGTCCGCGAGGCTGACCGTCTTGCCGGTGCTGTCCACGGCCGTGAAGGCGGGCGCCGGGGCGCCGATCCGGGGTGCCGCCAGGGCGGAGCCGGCCGCGAGGGCCGCGCCCGCGAGGAGGGCCGTTGCGATCGCGACGCGTCGGGTGGTCGTCATGGAATCGGTCCTGTCGGCTGGAGGGAGGGCACCTCGGCGCGACGGCTCTCGCCGATCGTCGCGAGGTGATCGATGACGCTCGCCTGCGTCAGGATCTGGGGCAGCACCACGGGTTCGCCGCGGGCGGGATAGAGCACGTAGAGCGGCACGCCGCTTCGCCCGTGCCGCTCGAGGAGGCGGGTGATCTCCGGGTTCTGGTTCGTCCAGTCGCCCTTCAGATAGGCGACGTTGCGCGCCTGGAAGGCCGACCGGACGTCCTCCGTCGAGAGCGCCGTGCGCTCGTTGACGAGGCACGTGATGCACCACGCGGCCGTCATGTTGACGAAGACGGGTCGCCCCTCCGCCCGCAGCGCGTCGAGCCGGGCCTGGGTGAACGGTTCGGGCGCCCCGGGACCCGCGGCGGCGAGCGCGGGAGCGCCCGCGTCGATCCGCCCGTCCCGCCCGATGGCGTAGCCCAGGCCGACCAGGGCCAGCACGGCCGCGACCGCGCCGGCCCGGCCGAGCGAGCGCCCCCAGCCGCGGGCGGCGCCGGCCTGCCGGAGCGCCCAGGCGGCGAAGCCCACGACGACGAGGCCGAGGAGCGCGGCGAAGAGGCCGGTCGGGCCGACCTGCTGCGACAGGACGAACAGGAGCCACGCGACCGTGACGTAGAGGGGGAAGGCCAGCACCTGCTTCAGCACCTCCATCCAGCGGCCCGGCCGCGGCAGCGCGCGGACGAGGCGAGGGACGAGCGTGAGCACGAGGAACGGCGCCGCGAGGCCGAGACCGAGCGCGGCGAAGACGGCGAGCGTGACGGGCGCGGGCGCCGTCAGCGCGTAGCCGACAGCCGCGCCCATGAAGGGGGCCGTGCAGGGCGTCGCGACCACGGTCGCGAGGACGCCCGTGCCGAAGGAGCCCGTCAGGCCGGACCCGGTCGAGACGCGGCCGCCCGCCGCCGCGAGGCCGGTCCCGACCTCGACGATGCCGGACAGGCTGAGCCCGAGCGCGAACAGGAGGAACGCGATGGCGGCCACGACCGCCGGCGATTGCAGCTGGAACCCCCAGCCGATCTCCGCGCCGCCGGCCCGGATGGCGAGAAGCAGGCCCGCGAGCGCGAGGAAACTCGCGACGACGCCCGCCGCGTAGGCGAGACCGTTCAGCCGGACGAGCCCGGGCCCGTATCCCGAATGGCGGACGAGGCTCAGCACCTTGATCGACAGGACGGGGAAGACGCAGGGCATCAGATTGAGGATGAGGCCGCCGAAAAAAGCGAAGGCGGTGGCGGTGGCAAACGTCAGCAGGTCGAGGTCGGGCGCGGCGGCCCCGGCCGGCGTCGCCGCGACGGGAACCGACGGATCGGTCGCGGCCGGAAGCACCGGCTCGTCGCCATACGCGAAGGCGAGGCGGCGGCTGCCGGATTCGGTCACCTCGTCCAGGGTCAGCACACC
>JAEUAC010000307.1 GCA_019695455.1 Methylorubrum extorquens
ACGACGACGGCTATTACGGCGGCGCGCCGGCCTACGGCTACGGCTACGGCTACGGCGGCGGCCCGGGCTACGACCCCTACTGGTAGCCGGCGTCGCATTTCCGGTCGGGAGGCGCGCACTCTTCACGTCTCCCTTACGGTCGGTGAGCCAAGGTCGGCCGCATGAAGCGGTCGATCTTCCGACGTGATCGGAGCCACCCGGAGAAGACCTGCGTCGTCTCGCCGACCCTGCGCGCCGCGATCCGCGCCGATCAGCGCGGCGCATTCGACCGCAACATGCTGTTCGCGATGCCGATCAACTCGGCCCTCGCGCTCGCGGTCCTCGCCGTCGCCACCCATGCCGGTCAGCAGGCCTTCGCGATCCTCTGGTTCGCCGCCGCCATGACCGTGAACGCGCTCCGGTTCGGGGTCTGCCTGATCGGGTCCGACGGCGGCCTGGATGCCGCATCGGCCCGCCGGACGGACCGTCTCCTGCGCCTGTCCGTCCTCACGGCCGGGCTGTCCGGCTGCGTCTGGGCGCTGCTTCCCCTGCTCTCGGCCTTCCACACGACGCCGCAGACCGTGTTCTACCTCACGGTGACCTGCGGCGTGACGGCCGGGTCCGTCACGCACGGCATCGCCTACGCGCGGTGCCCGATCGCGTTCATCACGCCGCCCCTCCTGTCGATCGTGGCCGTGCTGCTCCTCGTCGAGCCCGGGATCGACCGGACCTGCCTGGCCCTGACCGTGCTCCTCTACCTCGCGGCGCTGATCCGCAGCGCCTTCCAGAGCGAGCGCGTGTTCCGGACGGCGAGCCGTCTCAAGCACGAGGCCCGGGCGCTCGCGGCCTCGCTCGCGGACGCGAAGGGCCGGGCCGTGGCGGTCGCGGAGGCGATGACCCGGCGGGCCGCGCACGATCCGCTGACGGACCTCCTGAACCGGGCGGGCTTCATCGAGCAGGTCGAGGCGCGGCGGGTCACGGGCGGACGGCGCGAGACGGCCGTGATGCAGCTCGACCTCGACGGCTTCAAGGCGATCAACGATTCGCTCGGCCACAAGGCCGGCGACCGCGTGCTGGTGGAGGTCGCGAGCCGCATCCGCCGCATCCTGCCGCCCGACGCCGTCATCGCCCGGTTCGGGGGCGACGAGTTCGCCGTCTTCTGGGATCCGCGGCGGCGCGGCGGCGACCCGCTGGTCCTGGCCGAGAGGCTGATCGCGAGCGTCGGCGCCCCGATGGCGGGTCTCGACGCGACCCGGCTCGGCGTCAGCGCCGGCATCCGGGTGGCGCGCGACACGGACGTCGACGACATGCTGCTCTCGGCCGACATCGCGCTCTACGAGGCGAAGCGCACGGGCCGCAACCGGGCCTGCCTGTTCGACGAGACGCTGCGCGACGAGCTCGCCCGCAAGCGCGACATCGAGCGCGACCTGCCCCGCGCCCTGCGCGAGGCCGCCCTGGAGGTGTGGTTCCAGCCGATCTTCGCCGATGGCGGCCGCCGCATGGCGAGCTTCGAGGCCCTGATCCGCTGGACCCATCCGCGCCACGGCCGGGTGCCGCCGCCGGACATCATCACGGGCGCGGCGGCGGCCGGCGCCTCCGAGGCGCTGCTCCGGTTCATCCTCGACCAGTCCTGCCGCATGCTGGCGGATCTCGACCGGTGCGGGCGGCCCGACATGGAGGTCGCCCTGAACGTCTCGCCCCGCGAGATGGTCGGCACGCCCGTGGACGCGATCGTGCTGGCCCGCCTCGCGGCGGACGGGCTCGATCCCAGGCGGCTCGCGATCGAGATCACGGAGGAGACCGCCCTCGACGTGCAGGCGACCCGCGACAAGCTGGCGGTGCTGTCGGCGGCCGGCATCCGCATCGCGGTCGACGATTTCGGCGTCGGCTACTCCTCCCTCGGCTCGCTGCGCCACCTGCGGCCGCACCGGGTCAAGATCGACCGCTGCTTCGTCACCGGCATCGCGGGGTCGAGCGAGGACCTGACGCTCGTGAAGGCCATCCTGGGCCTCGGGCGGGAGCTCGGCTTCGAGGTGGTCGCCGAGGGCGTCGAGACGGAGGCCGACCGGGCGACCCTGGAGGCGGCGGGCTGCCTGACCATGCAGGGCTTCCTCCTCGGCCGGCCGGCGCCGGCCGCCGCCATCCTCGCCGAACTCGGCGTCGTGCCGCTGACCGCCGCGGCCTGACCGGGCCTACTCGGCCGCGATCCGCATCGCGTCGGCCGGGCCGAGGGCGGCGCCCATCCGCCCCACGTACCAGTCCGTGAAGTGCGTCAGCATGAACTCCGACGGCGCATAGGGGCCGGGCCGGTAGGCCTTCGACCGGATCCCCCTGTGGTTCAGGGCCGCGAGGTCGGCGTCCTGCCGGTTGGTCGCGGTCCAGACCTCCGTCAGGCTCTCCACGTCGTAGTCGACGCCCTCGACGGCGTCCTCGTGGACGAGCCACGTGGTCCGCAGCGCCGTCCGGTCCGGCCCGAGCGGCAGGACGCGGAAATGGATGATGTGGTCGGCCAGGAAGTGGTTCCAGTTGTTCGGGACCCGGAACATGCGGACGGAGCCGAGATCCGGGTCCGCGAGGTCGCCCAGGAGACGCCGGCAGCCCGGCCGCCCGTCGGACGTGAAGGAGACGGCGCCCTCGTGGAAGGGGAGCCGGATGCAGCGGAACTCGTCGCCGCCCTCCGCCGGCCGGTGCGGCAGGCCGAGCGCGTCCCAGCGCGCCGATTGCCGGTCGATGAGGCCCTGGAACTCCGCCGTGCCGGCGGGATCGTCCGGCAGCGCGAACTCGACCAG
>JAEUAC010000212.1 GCA_019695455.1 Methylorubrum extorquens
AACGGCGTCGCCGTCGCGCCCCGCCTGGAGGATCTCGTCGGCCGCGACGAGGGCTGGGACGCCGTGTTCGCGGGCGACATCTTCTACGAGCGCGATATCGCGGAGCGCATCTGGCCCTGGCTCAAGGCCCTGCACGCCCGCGGCGCGCTGGTCCTCATCGGCGATCCGGGCCGCTCCTACCTGCCGAAGGCGAAGGTGGACCAGATCGCCCAATACCGCGTGCGGGTGACGCGCGACCTCGAGGACGCCGAGATCAAGCTGTCCCGCGTCTGGCGGGTGCGGTCGGAGGCCTGACCTCCGGGCGCGGCCTCGCCATCGGCCTCGGATCGCCCGCGCGCCCGCGCGCCCGCGCCTAGATGCTGCCCAGCGTCTTCAGCCGCACCCGGGCGTGGATCTCGGCCTGGCCCATGACGGGGGTCTCGCGGCGGAAGCGCTCGATGATGGAGCGCACGTAGGGGCGCACCACCGAGGACGTGACGAGGACCGGCATCTCGCCCATCCGGGCCGCGTCCTCGAACCGCTCGCGCACGGCGGTGACGAACTCGCCCAGCTTCGAGGGCTGCATGGCGAGGTGGCGGTCCTCGCCCTGGCCGACGATCGAATCGAGGAACGCGCCCTCCCAGGCCGGCGACAGCGTGATGATCGGCAGGTGGCCGGCCGGCGAGGAATATTGCGAGCAGATCTGGCGGGCGAGCCGCATGCGGACGTGCTCGGCGATGTCGCGCGGGTTCTTCACGGCCGACACGACGTCCGCCACGCCCTCGAGGATGGTGCCGAGGTCGCGGATCGAGACGCGCTCGCCGAGCAGGATCTGCAGGACGCGCTGGATGCCGGTCGTCGAGATCTGCGACGGCACGATCTCGCGCATGAGGTCGGAATGCTCCTTCGGGAGCTCCTTCATGAGCTTCTGCACCTCGACATGGCTCAGGAGCTCGGCCGTGTGGCCCTTGATGACCTCGGTCAGGTGCGTGGAGATGACGGTCGCGGCGTCCACGACCGTGTAGCCGCGGAACTGCGCCTCGTCGCGCAGCGCCGCGTCGATCCAGGTCGCCGGGAGGCCGAAGGTCGGCTCCAGCGTGTGGCTGCCGGGCAGCTGCACCTGCCCGCCGGCCGGGTCCATGGCCATGAACTGGCCAGGATAGATGCGGCCCTGTCCGGCCTCCACCTCCTTCACGCGCACGATGTAGGTGTTGGCCTCCAGCATGACGTTGTCGAGGATGCGGACGGACGGCATCACGAAGCCGAGCTCGGCCGCGAGCTGGCGGCGCAGCGCCTTGATCTGCTCCGTCAGGCGGTCGTGCCCGCCGGTGCCGTTCACGAGCGGCAGGAGCGCGTAGCCGATCTCGGCCTTCAGGTCGTCGATCCGCAGCGTCTCCGTGATGGGCTCCTCGGCGGCGGCCGCCGCGGCCGCCGCCGCGGGCGAGCCGGGCGCGGGCGCCGCCGCGGCCCGCGCCTTGTTCTGGCGCGTGATGGTGAAGGCCGCGTAGGCCGCCCCGCCGCCCAGCAGCGCGAAGGGCAGGATCGGCATGCCGGGCAGGAGGCCGATCAGGCCCATCACGGCCGCCGACATGCCGAGCGCCTTCGGGTAGTTCGCGATCTGCCGGCCCATGGCGCCCGCGGCCGCGCCCCGCACGCCGGCCTTCGAGACGAGGAGGCCCGCCGCCGTCGACACGATGAGGGCCGGCACCTGGCTGACGAGGCCGTCGCCGACCGTGAGCAGCGTGTAGGCCTTGCCGGCCTCCGCGAAGCTCATGCCCTGCTGCGTGAGGCCGATGACCATGCCGCCGATCACGTTGATGAACGTGATGAGGAGGGCCGCGATCGCGTCGCCGCGCACGAATTTCGAGGCGCCGTCCATGGCGCCGTAGAAGGAGCTCTCGTCCTCGAGGTTGCGCCGCCGCTCGCGGGCCGTGTCCTGGTCGATGAGGCCGGCCGAGAGGTCGGCGTCGATCGCCATCTGCTTGCCCGGCATGGCGTCGAGCGTGAAGCGGGCCGCCACCTCGGCGATGCGCCCCGAGCCCTTCGTGATGACGACGAAGTTCACGATGACCAGGATCGCGAAGACGATCACGCCGATCACGAAGTTGCCCGCGATCACGAAGTGCCCGAACGCCTCGATGACGTGGCCCGCCGCCGCCCCGCCCTCGTGCCCGTGCGCCAGGATGAGGCGGGTCGTGGCGAGGTTCAGCGCGAGCCGCATCATGGTCGCGATGAGGAGCACCGTCGGGAAGATCGAGAACTCCATCGCGTCCTCGATGAAGAGGGCGATCATCAGGATCAGGACCGACGTGACGATCGACAGGGCGAGCAGGAGGTCGAGCAGGATCGCCGGCAGCGGGAACACGAGCACCACGAGGATGCCCATGACGGCGCAGGCCAGCAGCAGGTCCGGTCGCCGGACCAGCAGGGCGAGGTTCGCCCGCGACGGCATCGTGAAGGCCATGCCCCGGCCCGTCGCCGGAACGGCGGCCGGCGTGATGGCCGCCACGCTCGTGTTGCTCATCCTGGGGACTACCCGCGCGCCGACCGTCCGACCCGGCAGGATGTGCCGGGTCCATGGTTAGCGACTGGTTACCGCGGGCGGGCGGGAGGCCGGTTCAGAGGTCGCGGCCGTCGATCTCGGGCGCGAGCCGCTCGACGGCGCGCTTCACGTCCGGCAGGTGCGGGTGGAGCGCCAGCGCCTTCCGGTAGGCCTCCATGGCGCGCTTCTTGTCGTCGGCCGCCATGCGCAGGTGGCCCAGCGCCCGCCAGGCGTTGAAGTTGCGCGGCTCCTGGGCGAGCGCGCGGTTCAGGTCGGCGAGCGCGTCGACGGGGTCGTCCAGGCGCCAGAAGGCGGCGGCCCGCCGGCTCCAGGCCTCGGCCCAGTCGGGCTTGAGCTGCGTCACCCGGTCCAGGAGCTCGATGGCGAGCGCCGGGTCCTCGGCCAGGGCCTCGCCCGCGCGGCTCATGAGGAGGTCCGCCGTGTCCGAGCCGGAACGGGCGAACCGGCGCTCGATCAGGGTCGCGATCCCCTTCGCCTCGTCCGCATCGGCCGACGCCGCCAGGCGGGCGAAGAGCTCGTCGAGCGTCGAGGCCCGGCTCTGCGGCTTCGGGGCCACCGCCGGCGATCCGCCCGGCTGGGCCGGGCCGGGCCGGGCCGGTGCCGGCTGGGCCCGGGCCGGACCGGACGCGAGGGCGGCCGCCAGGGACAGGGCGGCGAGGAGTGCAGGGAGGCGGATGCCACGCATGCGGGGATCATCCGCCGGCCCGCGGATCGCGTCAACGGAGGCGATGCCGCGCCGCTCGCAAGTCCGTTCTTTCTTTGTTCACGGACATGCGGCAGGATGACCGCATGAATCTCGATCCCGCCTGGGCCTCCGCCTGCCTCGCCGGTCTCGCCGCCCTGCTGGCGGCCGTCGCGGCCCTCCGGTCGCGGATCGTCGCGGACCCGGCGCTCGGGGCCGGCCTGGAGGCGGTGCGCGACGACCTCGACGCGCTTCGGGCCGCGCTCGCGGACGAGCTGCGGCGCGGCCGGGACGAGACGGCGGCAGGTGCGCGGAACCTGCGCGGCGAGATCCGCGACAGCGTCGGCCGGCTCGGGCAGGACCTGGGCGCGAGCGTCGGCCGCATCGGGACGGGCCAGCGGGAGGGCGCCGAGCTCGTGGCCGGCCAGGTCCGCGGCCTCGGCGAGGGCCTTCGCCACGCCCTCGAGGCCGGCGCCGCCTCCCAGAAGGAGCGTCTCGACGGCGCCGCGGCCGAGATCCGCCGCCTCGTCGCGTCCAACGCGGAAGCGAACGAGGCGCTGCGCCGGACGGTCGAGGAGCGGCTCGAGGCCTTGCGGGCCGAGAACGCCGCCAAGCTCGACGAGATGCGCCGCACGGTCGACGAGAAGCTGCAGGGCACGCTCGAGGCCCGGCTCGGCGAGAGCTTCCGGGCGGTCAGCGAGCACCTGGAGCGGGTCCATCGCTCCGTCGGCGAGATGCAGGCGCTCGCGACCGGCGTCGGCGACCTGAAGCGCGTGCTCACCAACGTGAAGACCCGCGGCACCTGGGCGGAGGTGTCCCTCGGCACGCTCCTCGACGGGGCGCTCGCGCCCGACCAATACGCCCGCAACGTCGAGACCGTCTCGGGATCGGGCGAGCGCGTCGAGTTCGCCATCCGGCTGCCGGGACCCGGCGGCGCCGATCCCGTCTGGCTGCCGATCGGCGCGAAGTTCCCGGTCGAGGATTACGAGCGCCTGATGGAGGCGTCCGACCGGGCGGACGCCGCCGCCGTCGAGACCGCCCTGAAGGGGCTCGATCGCCGCATCCGCGACGAGGCGGCCAAGATCGCGACGAAATACGTCGCCCCGCCCGGCACGACCGACTTCGCCATCCTCTACCTGCCGACCGAGGGCCTCTACGCCGAGGTGCTGCGCCGGCCGGGCCTCGTCGACCACCTGCAGGGCACCTGCCGCATCATGGTGGCGGGACCGACCAACCTCCACGCCATCCTGACGAGCCTCCGCATGGGCTTCCGCACGCTCGCGATCGAGAAGCGCTCGTCGGAGGTGTGGCAGGTCCTCGGCGCCGTGAAGACGGAGTTCTCCCGCTACGGCGACGTGCTCGACGCCGTGAAGAAGAAGCTCGCCGAGGCCTCGACGCAGATCGACAAGGTCTCCGTCCGCTCCCGCGCCATCGACCGCCGCCTCCGCGGGGTCGAGACCCTGCCGGGCGCCGCGGCCGACGACGGCCTCGCCCTCGACACCCTCGTCCGGGACACGCTCTCCGACGCGGCGCCCGGCAGGGTCTCGACCCCGCGGAGGCGGCGGTCGATGGCGCGGGAGCGGACGGAGACCTTGTCGATCTGCGTCGAGGCCTCGGCGAGCTTCTT
>JAEUAC010000272.1 GCA_019695455.1 Methylorubrum extorquens
CGCAGGAGGCCCCCGCCGAGGTCGTCGCGTCGGCCCCTGTCCCGGCGCCGGCCGCCACCGCGGGGCGTTCCCGCGAGCGGTCGCGCGCGCGGCGGCAGAAGGCGGCGGAACGGTTGGCGGCGGCCACCGAGGAACTCGCCGCGGGGGTGACCGAGGCGTCGTCCGCCGCGGAGGAGCTGCGCCGCTCGATGGAGCAGATCGCCGCCGGGGCCGAGGAAGCCGCCGGGGCAGCACAGGAATCCCTCGGTGCCATCGGCGGCATCGTCGGACGCCTTGCCGAGGCCCGGGCGCGGGCGGACGCCTCACGGCAGTCCACCGGCGCGTTCCAGACGCTTCTGGCGGAGACCGGCATCCAGATCATCTCCTCCGTCGCCGCCGTGCAGGCGAACTCGGATCGGCAATCGGCGACGGTCTCGCTGATCGAGCAACTCGACCGGGGAGCCGCGAGCATCGGCGAGATCACCGGCACGGTCGAGCACATCTCCGACCAGACCAACCTTCTGGCGCTGAACGCCGCCATCGAGGCGGCCCGCGCCGGCGACCACGGGCGCGGCTTCGCCGTCGTAGCCGACGAGGTGCGGGCGCTTGCCGAAACGTCCGAGGCTAGCGCGGCCGAGGTCCGGACACTGTCGGAGGCGATCCGCACCGAGGTCCGGGGCGTCGGCGAGATCATCCGCGCCGCAGCCCTGGCGGCTTCGACGGAGGCGGAGGCGGGCGGACGCGTCACCGTCAGGCTGGAGACCGCGCGTTCGGAGTTGGGGTCGGTGTCGGAGGGGGCGCAGGCCATCCTCGCGGCGGCGGTCGAGGCCGAGACGGCCGTCCGCGAGGCGCAGCGCGGAGCGGAGCAGATCGCTTCCGCGGCCGAGGAACAGGCCGCTGCTGCCGGAGAGGCCCAGCAGGCCGTTGCGCAGCAGGTCCAGTCGCTCGACCAGGCCCAGACCACGGCGCAGTCCCTCGCCGGCCTCGCCGACGACCTGACGGGAAGCGGATCGGTGCAGGCCCGCGCCGAGGAGGTCGCCTCGGCTGCGGAGGAGCTCTCCGCGACGGTGCAGGAACTCTCCGGCGCGGCCGGCGAAATCCGCGCCGCTATCGACCAGATCAGCCGCGGGACTGCTGTCCAAAGCGCCGCGGCCCAACAGTCCAGCGCCGCGATGGCGCAGGTGGAGCGCAGCGCCGCGGTGTTCGGCACGAACGCCACCACCGCCCGCGAGAGCGTCGCCGGGATCGGCGCCACCCTGGGCGACGTGCGTACGGCGGTCGGCTCCCTGGCGGACGGGGTGGAACGCTCGCTGGAAGAAACCCGGGCCTGCCTCGGGCGCATCGGCGAACTGGAGGGCAGCAACCGTCGCATCGACAAGATCGTCGGCTCCATCGCCCTGGTCGCCGTGCAGGTGAACATGCTCGCGGTCAACGGATCCATCGAGGCGGCCCGTGCCGGAGAGGGCGGACGCGGCTTCGCTGTGGTGTCGAACGACATCCGCGCGCTCGCCCGCGACGCTGCGGAGAACGCCGAACGCATCCGCGACACGGTGCGGGACATCCAGGGCGGGGTGGCCGCCGTCCGCCGGGCCCTTGAGCAGGTCGTCACCGCGTCCGAGACGGAGGTCCAGCGCAACCGCGGCCTCGTCACCACACTCGTCGGCGTCGGGGACGACGTCGCGAAGCTGGAAGCCGGCAACGCCGACGTGCTGTCCGGCGCAGACGCCATCGTCATCGCAGCCCGGGAGGGGCTGAAGGGGGCGCAGCAGATCGCCGCCGCCGCCGAGGAGGCCGACCGCGCCTCCGGTGAGGCGGCGACGGCGGCGCGCCAGCAGTCGCGCGGCGCCGAGGACCTCGCGGCGAGCATCGAGGAGATCGCATCGCTGGCCGACGAGCTGCAGGCCGTCGATGCCTGAGGCAGCCGGCACAGGCGGCCCACGCTACTTCGTCTTCAAGCTGGGGCCGGACGATTTCGCCCTCGACCTGGGCGTCGTGCGCGAACTCATCCGGCCGCCCCGGCTGACGCGCGTGCCCGGCGCCCCCGCCGCATTGGCCGGCCTGGCCAACCTCCGCGGCCTGGCGCTTCCGGTGCTCGACCTGCGCCGCGTCATGCGGCCCGACGCGGAGCCCGCCGCCGAGCCGACCCGCGTCGTGGTGGCAGAGGCGGGCGAGCCCGTCGGCCTCATGATCGACCGCGTCCTGGCGTTCTCCGGCAGCGCCGGGGCCAACCAGGGGGACGACCAGCCGGGAAGCCGGCGCATCGCCACGTCCGTCGGGTCGGGGCGAGCCCGCCTCATCGACCTGGCCGCCCTGGTCGCCGAGGCCTTTCCCGAACGCAAGGCGCGTCCTGCCGCACCTTTCGCCGGGCTTCGGACGACCCGGGATGGCGACGGCGGCGCCGCGGAGCGCATCGCCCTGGTCTCGTTCATCGCCGTCGGCCGGTCCTACGCCCTACCGCTGGAACGGGTCGCGGAGGTGCTGGCGCTACCGTCGGACATCGTTCCCGTACCCCGTGCCGGCGAGGCCGCGCTCGGCGTCGTGGCGCGGCGCGGCGGCGTACTGCCGTTGCTGGCCCTGCCGACGCTGCTGGGCCTCGTCGCACCCCGGCCGGGTCCGGACGCGCGCATCGTGGTCGCGCGGATCGGGGGAAGCGAGGTCGGGCTGGTCGTCGACGCCCTGGGGCCGATCCTGCGGCTCGCACCGGATGCGGTCGACCCCGTGCCGGCGGCCTTGGGCCGGGGACGCGCGACAGCCGTCGAAGCCATCTGCCGCGTCGACGGCGATGGGACGCTCGTCTCCGTTCTCTCGACCGACCGTCTCCTGGAAGGAACGACCGTGACCGCCACGCCGCCGCGATCCGCCGACTCCACCCAGTCGGACGGCGCGGCCGGGGTGCGAACAGAGCAGTTCGTCGTGTTCGACGTCGCGGGCGAGAGCTACGGCGTTCCGGTCGCCTCCGTGCAGGAGGTGCTGCGCGTTCCCGCGACGATGACGCGCCTGCCCCGTTCACCCGACATCGTCGCCGGCGCCATCGACGTGCGAGGGACCGTTCTGGCCATCGTCGACCAGCGCCGGCGCTTCGGCTTGCCCCCGGGCGAGGACGGGCCCCGGCGACGCATCGTCGTCCTCGAAGCGGCAGGCAACGTCGCCGGCCTGCTCGTCGACGGGGTCTCGCGCATGCTGCGGCTCGAAGAGACGGCCATCCGGCCGACGCCGGGACTTTCGGATGAGGCCGGGAACGCGGTCGCCCGCGTCGCGACGCTCGACGACGGCGGGCTGCTGCCCATCGTGGACGCGCAGGCCCTCCTGGCTGGGACGGAGCGCAGCGTGCGGGCGGCGACGAAGGCCGTCGCCCATCGGGCGCCGGGGTCGGACGCCCCGGCATGATTCGGCTGCTGGTCGTCGACGACTCCGCCCTGATGCGCAAGCTCCTGGGCGGGGTGTTCGCGGCGGAAGGGGACTTCGAGGTCGCCTTCGCCCGGGACGGCGACGAGGCTCTGGCCGAGCACGCCCGCTTCCGGCCGGACGTGATCACCCTCGACGTCAACATGCCGGGCCTCGACGGCCTCGACTGCCTCGACCGCATCATGCTCGACCGCCCGACGCCGGTGGTGATGGTGTCGTCGCTGACCGCGGACGGCGCCGAGGTCACCCTGGACGCGCTGGGCCGCGGCGCGGTGGACTTCGTCGCCAAGCCCGGGGGCGCCGTCTCGCTGGAGATGGACCGCCTCGGCCCGCTGATCGTGCAGAAGGTGCGCGCGGCCACCCGTGCCCGCCTGCGCCCGACGCTGCGCCTCGCCGAGCGCATCCGGGCCCGGACCGGGCGGACGAACGGTCCCTCGCCCAAACCTTCACGGAGCCCCGCACGGACGGCATCGCCTGAACCGTGGACCGTCCAGCCGCCCATGCCGGGCTCGGTTGGGGGCATCGTGCTGGTAGGCACGTCCACGGGCGGGCCTCCCGCCCTCGACGCGCTCCTCTCCGGCCTGCCGGCGGACTTCCCATGGCCGGTCGTTGTCGCCCAGCACATGCCGGGCAGCTTCACCGGACCCCTCGCCCGGCGTCTCGACGGTCTGTGCGCCCTTCGGGTCCAGGAGGCGTCGCGCCCGATGCCGCTGGCCCCGGGCAACGTTTACGTCGGCAAGGGGGATGCCGATGTGACCCTCGCACGCCGCCCGTCCGGCCTCATCGTGCAACCGGTGCCGGCAAGGGCCGAATACCCCTGGCATCCCAGCGTCGACCGCCTGGTCGCCAGTGCGCTCGACCTCGTCGAGCCGGGGCGCCTCGTTGGCGTCCTGATGACGGGCATGGGGCGGGACGGGGCGGAGACGATGGCCGCCCTGCGGGCGCGGGGCGGCCGCACCATCGCCGAGAGCG
>JAEUAC010000276.1 GCA_019695455.1 Methylorubrum extorquens
CGTTGGCCGCGAAGATCCAGACGACCACCTGCTGCTGCCGGGCGGTGAGGCGCGGCCGTCGGGGCGGCGGATCGACCGGCCGCTTCCATCCTCCTTCGACGAACATGGGTCCTCGCCCCTCCCGGACGGGGCGAGATTGCGCCTCCCGTCCGGCGCCCGCAAGCGCGCGGCGGCAGGGCATGACGCCGCTCGTCCACGCTCGGCATGCAGAGGTGACCTCCGGGCGCCGGCCTTGCGCCGGGTCCGCACGCACTCGATCTTAGCGGCAACGCGGCCTGCCCGGCCGCCTCGCGACGGTTGCCCATGCCCGCCTTCTCGGTCCTCGATCTCGCTCCCGTGCCCCAGGGCTCGACGCCCGGCGACGCGCTGCGCAACTCGCTCGATCTCGCGCAGCACGCCGAGCGGTGGGGCTACACGCGCTACTGGGTGGCCGAGCACCACAACATGGTCGGGATCGCGAGCGCGGCGACCTCCGTGGTCGTCGGCTTCCTGGCGGGCGGCACGACGACGATCCGCGTGGGCTCGGGCGGGATCATGCTGCCGAACCACTCGCCTCTCGTGATCGCCGAGCAGTTCGGCACGCTCGACGCGCTGTATCCGGGCCGCATCGACCTCGGGCTCGGGCGCGCGCCCGGCACCGACATGCGCACGACGCGGGCGCTGCGCCGCGATCCGAACGCGGCCGACACGTTCCCGCAGGACGTGCTGGAGCTGCAGGCGCTGCTCGCGCCCGTCGGGCCGAACCAGACCGTCCAGGCCGTGCCGGGCGGCGGCTCCAACGTGCCGCTCTGGATCCTCGGCTCGAGCCTGTTCGGCGCCCAGCTCGCCGCGATGCTCGGCCTGCCCTACGCCTTCGCGTCCCACTTCGCGCCCGACGCGCTCTCGGACGCGCTGAGCGTCTACCGCCAGCGCTTCGAGCCGTCCGAGCAGCTGGCCCGGCCGCACGCCATGGCGGGCGTCAACGTGGTCGCGGCCGACACCGACGCCGAGGCGCGCCACCTCTTCACCTCCGCCCAGCAGAGCTTCACCAACATCTTCCGCAACGCGCGCGGCAAGCTGCCGCCGCCGATCGACGACATCGAGAGCTACTGGTCGCCGGCCGAGAAGGTGCAGGCCTCGCGCATGCTCCGGCGCTCCTTCGTCGGCTCGCGCGACACGGTCCGGCGCGGCCTGGAGGACTTCCTGGCCGAGACGGGCGTCGACGAGATCATGGTGGCGGGCGCCATCCACGACCATGCCGCCCGGCGCCGCTCCTACGAGATCCTGGCGGAGGTCGCGCGCGACCTCGGCGCCTCCGTGCCCCAGGCCGTCGCGGCCTGAGGCGCGTCCCGGGCGCGGCCGCCGCGGAGGGGCGATGCGGCACGACCTGGTGAGCCTCCGCCTGTTCGTGGCCATCTGCGAGCAGCGGAGCCTGAGCCGGGCCGCGGAGGCGTCGCACCTCGCGGTCTCGGCGGCGAGCCGGCGCCTGCGGCAGCTCGAGGACGAGGCCGGCACGCTCCTCGTCCAGCGCCGGCCCCACGGGGTCGAGCCGACGGCCGCGGGCGCGACCATGCTCCGCTACGCCCGCACCGTCCTCCGCCTCGCCGACGAGCTCGGCTCCCACCTCTCCGACCATCGCGGCGGCGTGCGCGGCCGCGTGCGCGTGTTCGGCTCGAGCTCGGCGCTGGTGCAGCGGCTCGCGGCCGACCTCGCCCGGTTCAGCCGCGCCCATCCCGAGATCCGCCTGGACCTCGAGGAGCGGCCGACGCTCGAGACCATCGACGCCGTGCAGCGCGGCCTCGCCGATCTCGGCATCATCGTGAAGGGCGCGCCGCTCGACGGGCTCGCGACCTACCCCTACGCGAGCGACCGGCTCGCCGTCGCCGTGCCGGCGGGGCATCCGCTCGCCGCGGCCGGCCGGGTGACGCTGGACGACCTCTTCGACGAGGACATGGTGGCGCTCGAGCCCGGCACGGCGACGCAACGGCTCGTGACGGCGCGCGCCCGCGAGGCCGGCCGCTACCTCAAGCTGCGCGTGCAGGTGCGGACCTTCGAGGTCATGTGCCAGATGGTGCGCAACGGCCTCGGCATCGGCATCCTGCCCGAGGAGGCGCTGCGGCCGCTCGCCGACGCGCTCGGTCTCCGGCTCGTGGCGCTCGACGAGGCCTGGGCGTTCCGCACGCTCGAGATCTGCGTGCCCGCCGGAGAGGCGCTGTCGCCCCCGGCCGCGCGCCTTCTGGCCGATCTGCAGGCATATTCGCAGCCGGAGAAATCTCCCTTGTCGGAATTCTAATTCCGGCAACCCGCGACTTGGCGTCTTATGGCGGCCCGGGAGGTGGCCGTGCCGCGTCGAGACGCCCTGATCGAGGTTCGGACGTGAGCGCCGCGCTCTCCCGCGCGCCGGCCGCGACGGCCGCCGACGCCCTCGCCCGCCGTCTGAACTGCTTCGTCGACCGCGTGGAGGGCGCGCGCCCGGCCCCGTCCGGCCCGCTCGCCGGGCTGACCTACGCCGCGAAGGACATGCTCGACCTGCCCGGCCGGGCGCCGACCCTCGGCCTCGCGCGGGCGCCCGGCGCCCGCG
>JAEUAC010000294.1 GCA_019695455.1 Methylorubrum extorquens
CCTTCGGCCGCCATGGCGGCCTGCACGGCGGCCCGGGCCGCCGTGCAGGCCGCCATGGCGGCCGAAGGGCTGCGGCAGGCCGCGTAGCCTCCCGGACGGCCGGCCGGCACGTGCCGGACGGCCGGTCTCAGTCGTTCGCCAGGATGAAGTTCTTCACGATCGGGTAGACCTGCCCCTGCCATTTCCGGCCCGAGAAGACGCCGTAATGGCCGACGCCGGCCTGGAGGTGGTGGCGCTTCATGTAGGGGCGGAGCCCCGTGAGGAGATCGTGCGCGGCGACCGTCTGGCCGACGGCGCAGATGTCGTCGCGCTCGCCCTCGACGGTCAGGAGCGCGGTGCGGCGGATGCCGCCCATGTCGAGCGGGCGGCCGCGATAGGTCAGCCGATTGCGGCCGAGGTCGTTGTCCTGGAACACGCTCCTGACGGTCTCGAGGTAGAACTCGGCCGCGAGATCGAGGACGGCGAAGTACTCGTCGTAGAAGGCCGCGATCGCGTCCGCCTTGTCGCGCTCGCCGGCCGCCAGGTGCCAGAACAGGTCGACATGCCCCTTGAGGTGCCGGTCCGCGTTCATGCTCACGAAGGCGGAGAGCTGGACGAAGCCCGGATAGACCCGTCGCCCCGCGCCCGCGTAGCGCCGGGGCACGGTCGCGATCAGGTTGTCCTCGAACCAGCGCATCGGCTTCGACATCGCGAGCTCGTTGACCTTGGTCGGGTTCACGCTCGTGTCCACGGGGCCGGCCATCAGCGTCATGGAGGCGGGCGTGGCCGCGTGCTCCGTCGCGGCCATGAGGGCCGCGGCCGCGAGCGTCTGCACGGCGGGCTGGCAGACGGCCACGACATGCGCGCCCGGACCGATCACCTCCAGGAAGCGCACCACGTGGTCGACGTAGTCGTCGAAGCCGAACGGCCCCTCCGCGAGCGGCACGTCGCGCGCGTTCGTCCAGTCCGTGATGTAGACGTCGTGGTCGGCCAGCAGCGTGGCCACGGTGTTGCGCAGCAGCGTCGCGAAATGGCCCGACAGCGGGGCCACGACGAGGACCCGCGGCTGGCGCGTGTCGACGTCCTTGGCGAAATGCGTGAGCGTGCCGAACGGCATGACGTGCGCGACCCGCTCCGCGACGGGCACGTCCCGGTTGCCGACCCGCACGGTGCCGATGCCGTAGGCCGGGCGCGCATGCGTGAGCCCGGTCCGCGCCATCATGGCGCCGGCCGCCGCCCACAGGGCGACCGGTCCGCCGAACCCGGCCGCGCTCCAGGGCGCCGCGGCCTGGCCGAGGAGCCGGCCCCAGGCCCGGACGCCCTCGGCCATGTCGGACCCGATGTCGTAGGCGTCGTAGAGCATGCGGCCCCTCGGGCGCTGGGTGATCGAGACCGTGTCGCCCGAAAAGCTAGTGCAAAGTCTTGCCCGCTGCGAGATATTCCTGCGCGCGGTAAACGCGATGCGAGGAGCGGCGGCATGGCCGAGGCGACGTTGTCCATCTCGAGCCGGAACTATTCCTCCTGGTCTCTGCGCGGCTGGCTGCTCTGCCGCATGGCCGGGCTCGACTTCGAGACCGAGATCCTGACCGGCCAGGACCCGTCGGCCCGCGCCGAGCTCCTCCACCTGACGCCCTCCTTCCTGGTGCCGCGGCTGCATCACGGCGACATCCGCGTCTGGGACACGCTCGCGATCGCCGGCTACCTGCACGAGATCCGGCCCGACGCCGGGCTCCTGCCCGCCGATCCGGCCGCCCGCGCCCGCTGCCGGTCCGTCTCGGGCGAGATGCACCAGGGCTTCGCGAACCTCCGGGCGGCCCTGCCGATGAACCTGAAGGGACGCCATCCCGGCTTCAAGCTGTGGGGCGGCGCCGTCACGGACATCGAGCGCGTCACGGCCATCTGGCAGGACTGCCTCGCCCGGTCCGGCGGCCCCTGGCTGTTCGGCGACGGCCCGACCATGGCGGACGCCATGTACGCGCCCGTCTGCACCCGCTTCCTCACCTACGACGTGGCCCTGCCCGAACCCTGCGCCGCCTACCGCGACCACGTCCTCGCCTGGCCCCTCCTCGCCGAATGGACGGAGGCGGCGGCGGCCGAGCCGGACGACATCGAAGAGCTCGACATGGAGTTCTGAGGGCGGTCCGGCGCCCTCCCCTCAGCGTCGCTCGTCGAGGACGAGTCGGAGGGCCAGGCCGGCGAAGACGGCGCCCAGCAGGTATTCGGAGGCGCGGCGGAAGCGGCCATGGGCGGCCCAGCGCGTGCCGATGGAACTCGCCGCCAGGATCACGGCGCCGTTCACGACGAGGCCGACGAGGTTGAGGACGGTCGCCAGCACCAGGATCTGCAGGGCGACCGAGCCCGCCTCGGGCCGCACGAATTGCGGGAAGAGGGCGAGCACGAACAGCACCATCTTCGGGTTGGCGAGGTTGGTCCAGAGGCCCTGCCGCGCCATGCGCCATCCCGACCGGACGCGCGGAGCCGCAGCGCCTGCGGCCGCCTCCTTCGCTCGACCGGGCCGGATCGTCTGCCAAGCCAGGTACAGGAGGTAGGCGGCCCCGACGTAGCGGACCGCATCGTAGGCGAGCGGCAGCGCCAGGAAGAGCTGGGACAGCCCGAACGCGGCCGCGAGCGCGTGGCCGTAGGTGCCGGCCTGGATGCCGGCGAGCGTCGCGAACCCGGCGAGGCGTCCCTGGCTGACGCTCCGCGACGCGATGAGCAGCATGTCGGGCCCGGGCGTCGCCGTCAGCGCGAGGCAGGCCAGCCCGAACAGGAGGAGGGTGGAGAGGTCGAGCATGGGTCACCCGCGCGCGGTCCGCCATCCTGGCCCGATCGCCGGCCCGTCGCAACCCGCGATTGCGCCTAGTCGGTCGCGTCCTCCACCACGTAGGTGTGCATCACGCCCTTGCCCTTGATGGCGAGGGGCGCGAGCGCGCGGCAGCGGAACTGGTCGGCGACCGCGTCGCGGACGGCCTCGGAGACGTGGATGCCCCCCGGATCGGCGGTCGCCTCGAGCCGGCTCGCCGTGTTCACGGTGTCGCCCCACACGTCGTAGAAGAACTTGCGCCGCCCGATGATGCCGGCGACGGCGGGGCCGCGATCGATGCCGATGCGGACGCGCAGCGCGTGGGCGCCGGCGGCCGCGACGGCCGGCATGCCGCGGGCCATGCGGACGACGCGCAGCGTGTGGTCGGCCAGCGGCTCGGACATGCCGCCGACGACCATGTAGGCGTCGCCGACCGTCTTGATCTTCTCGAGGCCGTTCTCCTCGGCCAGCCGGTCGAACCCCGAGAAGATGCCTTCCAGGAGGTCGATCGTGCCGGCCGCGTCGAGCCGCGCGGACAGGGCCGTGAAGCCGACGAGGTCGCAGAACAGCACGGTGACGTCGTCGAAATGATCCGCGATCGCCGCCTCGCCGCCCCGCAGCCGCTCCACGACGGAGGCGGGCAGGATGTTGCGCAGGAGCTGGTCCGACCGGTCCTGCGCCGCCTGCAGCCGGCGCAGCGCGTCGCCCTCCCGGTCGCGCAGGAACTTGCGCTCCAGCGAGGCCGTGATGCGGGCCCGCAGCAGCGTGTCGTTCAGCGGCTTGGACAGGAAGTCGTCGGCCCCGGCCTCGATGCAGCGCACCGCCGTCTCGACCTCGTCCAGCGCCGAGACGACGATCACGGGCAGCGCCGCCGTCGCCGGGTTCGCCCGCAGCCGCGCCAGGACCTCCAGCCCGTTCAGCCCCGGCATCATCAGGTCGAGCAGCATCAGGTCGAAGGGCTGGCGCGCGGCCCGTTCCAGCGCCGCGACGCCGCTCTCGCAGGTGGTCACGGCGTGGCCCTCGCGCGTCAGGCGCCGGGCGGCGAGGTCGCGGATCGCGGCGTTGTCGTCGACCACGAGGATGCGGCCGATCGCGGCGCGCTGCGGCACCGGCTCGTGGCGCGACAGGGCCTCGGCCACGGCGACCGCGTTGCGCAGGATGTCGGGCACGCGCCCGCCCGGTTCCTCGCCCGCCCCCACCTCGCCCGTGAAGGCGACGAGGCGGTCCACCTCCTTCAGGAGCCGGCCCGTCGAGTCGAGCACGTCGGCGAGCGGCGCGAAGAGGCCCGCGTCGCCGCGCTCCCGCGCCTCCTCGGCCACGAGTTCGCCGTAGCCGAGGATGGCCGTGATGGGCGTCCGGAGATCGTGGCGGATCGTGGCCGGCGCGGCATCGGCGTCGCCGTCGAGCAGAGCGCCGACGAGGGCGAGCAGCCGGTCGGCCGCGGCCCGCATGCGGTCGATGTCGGGCCCGTAATCGGAAAGGCCGGCCCGGGACGCGTCCTCGCCCAGGATGTCCAGGAGGCCGCGCAGCGCCTCCACGGGCGCCTGGAACTCCTCGCGCACGAAGGCCGCCAGCGTCCGCGACAGCCCGTCGGGCGCGTCCGGGCGATCGGTCACGGTCGTGAGCCCGCGATGGAGCGCAAGCGTCGCACGTGCGTTAGTGACGGTCGCGCGGTCCCCCGGACGCGTGGCCGGAGACAGAACACATGACGCGCGTCCTGCTGGTCGAGGACCACGAGGAGATCTGGGACTTCCTGTCCCGCCGGCTGAAGCGTCGCGGCTACGACGTCATCCTGGCGACCGACGGGCAGCAGGCGGTCGACAAGGCGCGGGCCGAGCGGCCGGACGTGATCCTCCTCGACATGAACCTGCCGATCCTCGACGGCTGGACGGCCGCCGGGCTGATCAAGTCCTCGCCCGAATCCGCCCGCGTGCCGATCATCGCGCTCACGGCGCACGCCATGTCGGGCGACAAGGAGAAGGCGCTCGCGGCCGGCTGCGACGACTACCACGCGAAGCCGGTCGATTTCGCCCGCCTGCTGACGCAGATCGAGGCGCTCGCCCCGTCCAGCGCGACGGCCTGATCCGTCAGGGGCGGGCATGGGGTCGCGCGGCCGGCGCCGTGCCCGGCGCGGCGACCCGCGCCTGCCCCAGCACGTCCGCCAGCACCGCCCCGATGGTCGGCGCGACGGCGTCCGCCCGGGCGGCCCGGCCGAGGACGCGGCCGATCGTGCCGTCCCGCTCCCGCCAGATCCCGAGCACGACCCGGACGCTCGCGAACCGCCCGCGCGCGACCCGGACCGCATGGCGCAGATGCAGCGTCGAGAGCGGTTCGAAATAGGACAGGACGACGAGCCGCACGCCCGGCGCCAGCGTCTCCGCCTCCACCGAGCCCTCGGCGTTGATCGCGAGCGTGCGGGCGCCGACGCCGTGCTTCGACAGCACCTGCGCGCACATGCGCGCCACCACCTCGTCGAGCGTGCCCGGGCGGGCGACGCAGAGCACGGCGGCCCCGTCGCGCCAGTCCGGCCGCATGTCGCCCGGCGCGAGCACGAGGCGCGCCGCCTGCAGGTCCGGACCGGCGGCCTGGACGGCGGCGGCGGCCTCGGACCCGACCTGCCCGCCCTTCGGCCGCGGATCGCGCAGCGCGTCCAGCCGGTCTATCAGGACGGCGGTCGAGCGGCGCAGCACCTCCTGGCGCTCGGGGGTGAGCCGGCCGCGGGCCACGTCCTCGTGCGCGAGCCGGAGGGCGGCCAGCGCGACCTCGTCGTAATAGGTCGAGAGCGCGCGCTCGCGCAGGAACTCGCGGGCCTGGCCGATCGCTTCCGTCGGGTCGCCCGCCAGCATGCGCTGATAGAAGATCTCGGGCGGAGACAGGGCGGGCCTGTCGCCGAAGAGGATGTCCAGGAAGGCGAGCCCCTGGACGTGCCGGCCCATGACGACGAGGCAGACCGTGATGGGCGTCGCCAGGACGAGCCCGATGGGCCCCCACAGGAAGGTCCACACGGTCGCGGCCAGGATCACGGCCACGGGCGACAGCCCCGTCGAATGGCCGAAGAGCAGCGGCTCGATGACGTGGCCCAGGATCGGCTCGACCAGCACGAAGAGCAGCACCGTCCAGAGCAGCATCGACCAGCCGGGATCCACCGCGAAGGCGAGCGCGAGCGGCGGCAGGGCGCCGACCACGGCCCCGACATAGGGCACGAAGCGCATGATGCCGGCGAGCACGCCCCACAGGATGGGGCTCGGGATGCCGATCGCCCACAGGCCGATCGCGATCACGGCGCCGAAGGCCGTGTTGATCGCGAGCTGCATGAGGAACAGGCGGCTGAGCCGGGCCGCGGCGTCGTCGATGACGGCCGTGGTCGCCTGGATGTCCTCCGTGCCGAGGAGGCGCACGACGCGGTTGCGCAGGTCCTCCCGCGCGCCCAGCACGAAGAGCACGAAGATGAGGACGAGGAAGGTGGTGGCGAGCGGGTGCAGGAGCGGCGACACGAACACGCCGAGCGTGCCGACGATGCCGCTGCCCTCCTTCACGACGACCGGCACGGGACGGCCCTCGATCGGGTTCGACAGGTCGCCGCCGGCGCCGTCCGTCGCCGCGCCGCCGCCGAGGCGGGCGAGGTCGCGGCCGAGCTCGTGCGCGGCCTCCATGGCGCGGCTCATGGTGCCGCCGGGCGTCGCGGCCGTGCCGAGCGCGCCGATCTTCTCCGAGATGGTCTTCTGGTAGCGCGGGATGTCGGCGCCGAGCCCGGCGAGCTGGGAGCCGACCAGCATGGCGAGCCCGACGATCGCCCCGAAGGCGACCAGCACCGTGACGAGCACGGACACGCCCTGCGGCAGCGCGAGGCGCTGCAGGCCGCGCACGGCCGGCGCGAGCACGAAGGACAGGAGCACGGCCAGGGCGACCGGCACGAACACGTCGCGCCCGAGATGCAGGATCGC
>JAEUAC010000361.1 GCA_019695455.1 Methylorubrum extorquens
GAACGCGTGCGCCTGCCGGAGCCGGCGCGCATGGTGCGCAGCTATCCGCACCAGCTGTCGGGCGGGCAGCGCCAGCGCATCGTGATCGCGATGGCGATGATCCTCAAACCCGCGCTGCTGATCTGCGACGAGCCGACCACGGCGCTGGACGTGACCACGCAACAGGAGATCTTGAAGCTCATCGCCGACCTGCAGGTGGCCGACAGCCTGTCCAGCGCGGTGCTGTTCATCACGCACGACATGGGCGTGGTGGCCGAGATCGCGGACCGCACGGTGGTCATGTACGACGGCCGCGCCGTCGAGACCGGCGAGACCGGGCAGATCTTCGCCCGGCCCGAGCACCCCTACACGCGCGCGCTGCTCGCCTCCGTCCCGCGGCTCGGCTCCATGGCCGGCCACGAGCGCCCGATGCGATTCCCGGTGGTCGACCGCACGACGGGCCTCGTGGCGGAGCCTGCCGAGACGCCCGACACCGTCCAGGCGACGGCCCGGCCCGTGCTCGAGGTCCGCGACCTCACGACCCGATTCGAGATGCGCGGCGGCATCCTCTCCCGCGTGCGGGGCCGGGTCCACGCCGTCGAGAAGGTCTCGTTCACGCTCGCGGCCGGCGAGACGCTGGCGCTCGTCGGCGAATCGGGCTGCGGCAAGTCGACGACCGGCCGGTCGGTGATGCGCCTCGTCGAGCCGCTCGGCGGCAGCGTCGTGCTCGACGGCGAGGACCTGATGACGCTCGGCCCGGCGGCGCTGCGCGACCGGCGCAAGCGCATCCAGATGATCTTCCAGGATCCGTTCGCCTCGCTCGATCCGCGGATGTCGATCGGCGCGGCGATCGCCGAGCCTATCGTCCTGAACCGGCTCGCGCCCCGGAAGGAGGCGCGCGAGCACGCCTCGGAGCTTCTCGGCCGGGTCGGCCTCTCGCCCGACATGGCGAACCGCTTCCCGCACGAGTTCTCCGGCGGCCAGCGCCAGCGCATCTGCATCGCGCGCGCCCTCGCCGTCCGGCCCCGCGTGATCGTGGCCGACGAATCGGTCTCCGCGCTCGACGTCTCGGTGAAGGCGCAGGTCGTGAACCTGATGCTCGACCTGCAGGCGGAGTTCGGCCTCGCCTACCTGTTCATCTCGCACGACATGGCGGTCGTCGAGCGCGTGAGCCACCGGGTGGCCGTCATGTATCTGGGCGAGATCGTCGAGATCGGGCCGCGGACGGCGATCTTCGGCAACCCGCAGCACCCCTATACGAAGAGGCTGCTCGCCGCCGTGCCGGTGCCGGATCCCGCTCGCCGCGGGCAGAAGCACCCGGTCTCGAACGACGAGATCCGCAGCCCCATCCGGGCGCCCGACTATCTCCCGCCGGAGCGCCTCTACCGCGAGGTGACGCCGGGCCACGCCGTCCATGTCTGGGGCGAGGAATGGGCCGAGCGGGGCTGAGCCCCTCCCGGTCGCGGCTCTAGGCGGCCGCCATCCGCGGGCTGTCCAGCGCGTCCTGGATGCTCGACTGGGCGCGGCGGATGAAGTCCTGGCCCGGCAGGCCGGGCTCGATCGTGTCGAGATAGGTCACGACGATCTGCCCGGGCCGCTTCACGCGATCGTCGGACGACCAGAACCGGCCGGAGTTCACCGCCACCGGCAGGACCGGGACGCCGAGATCGGCGTAGAGAAGCTCGATGCCGCGCTTGAAGGCGATGCCCTCGCCGACGCGTCGACGCGAGCCTTCCGGGAAGATCAGGACGGCGCGCCCGTCGGCGATCGCGGCGCGCGCGGCGCCCAGCATGTGGCGGAGCGCCCGGCCCCCGCTCTCCCGGTCGATCAGGATCATGGGAGAGTGGCGGAGGAACCAGCCCATGACCGGGATCGAGAGCAGTTCCTGCTTGGCCACGATGGCGACGTCGCGCACCAGCAGGAGGAAGGCGATCGTCTCCCACTGGGATTGATGATTCGCGACGATGAGGCACGGCCCCGCCGGCACGTTCGCCCGACCGATCTCGACATGGGTCAGGCCGACGGTCCGGTGCAGGATCGCCAGGATGCCCGCGGCCCAGACGCGCGACACGAAGCGGATGGCCGCGCGCGGCTTGCCCGCGACCAGCAGGCCGGCGATGGCGGGATAGAAGAGAAGCGTCCACCCGATCGCGAGGACGTCGAAGGCGCGGGAGCGAAGACCTGGCAAGACGGGATTCAATCGGCTCGAGCGCGATGGACCAGGACCAGCCTCGCCGATCAGCGCCGCGTCGCGCCCCGGGTCGACACGACCCGGACGGAGGCGTCGCTCCCGTCCCGGCCGCTCTCCGGGGCGAACGGCCGGAGCGGAGGATCGGGTTCGAGCGGTGATGGTGCCCAGGGACGGAATCGAACCGCCGACACTGCGATTTTCAGTCGCATGCTCTACCAACTGAGCTACCTGGGCGACCTCCACACCGCGCAAGCGCGGCAGGACGCGGGCTTATAGGAAGTCGCGTCGGCGCTGTCCAGCGGGGTCGGACGGCGACGTGTCGATCGCGTCCTCCTCCTCGTCGGGTTCGACGGGGACGGCATAGCGGCCGGTGAGCCAGCTCTGCAGGTCCACGTCCGCGCAGCGCTGCGAGCAGAACGGCGCGAAGCGCTTTTCGGCCGGCTTGCCGCAGATCGGACAGGGCTTGGTTGGCGTCACGGCGTTCACGGGCCCGGCTTCGCTTCCGCCGCCCAGCCGCCACGGACCGGGTAGCCCTCCCCCTCGAGGAGGCACATCGTCTCGTACAGGGGCAACCCGACCACGCCCGTGTAGGACCCGACGAGGTCCAGCACGAAGGCGCCCGCGAGCCCCTGGATGGCGTATCCGCCGGCCTTCCCGCGCCACTCGCCGGAGGCGAGATAGGCCGCGATCTCCGGTGGACCCAGGCGCTTGAACCGAACCCGCGTCTCGGTCACGCGCTGCCGCTCGGCGCCGGAGGGCGCGACGAGGGTGACGGCCGTCCAGACCCGGTGGGCCCGTCCCGACAGGAGGTCGAGGCACGCCCTCGCCTCCGCCTCCGTCTCGGCCTTCGGCAGCACCCGCCGCCCGACGCCGACCACCGTGTCGGCCGCGAGCAGGAAAGCCTGCGGCTCGGGCGCGCAGGCGCGCGCCTTCTCGCGGGACAGCCGCTTCGCGACGTCGCGCGGCAATTCGCGGGCTCCGGGCGTCTCGTCGATGGCGGTGGCCACCACGCGATCGGGCACGATCCCGGCCTGCCCCAGCAGGGCGAGGCGTCGCGGCGAGGCGGAGGCCAGAACCAGGATTGGCTTTGCGACGGGATCGTCCCTATCTTGGTCGGAGGTCATCGTTCAGGACCGGGCCGCGCGAGTGGGAACCGGGCCGGACGAGAGGCCGTTGGCGGGTGTTCGAGACAAAGGTCGGGAGCGTCGATGGCTAGCAGCCGAAACGGCAACGCACGCGGGAACGGTTCGGGTTCGAGCCGCACCTCCGCGATCGGCCGCGCGATCCAGACGCTCGCGGACCATCTGTCCGACCTTCTCGCCGGACCCGGGCGTGCGACGCCCATCCCCGTCAGGGTCCCGGCTCAGGGGTCGCGCCAGGGGATGCGGTCGCGTCCGGACCGGTAGACGCGCCGTCGGCGGCGGCGGGCTCCGTCGTCGCCGTCTTGGGCGGGTTGGCCCGAAGGCGCTGATAGCGCACGATCCCGAAGGGCAGCGTGGCGAGATAGCCGAGCGTCACGAGCGCCATCGCCTCGAACGGGAAGCTCACGACCAGTCCGAAGATCGCGACGACCACCACGAACAGCGGCAGCACCCAATCGCGCGGGACCCGCTTGCCCATCGTCTTTCCGGAGAAGGTCGGCACGGTGGAGATCATCAGGAGCGCGATGATCAGCACGTAGACGGCGACGAGCGGCGCCCCGCCGTCCCGCACCGGAACGCCCAGGAAGTGCAGGTAGAGCGGCAGGAGAGCCGTCCCCGCACCGGCCGGCGCCGGCATGCCCGTGAAGAAGTCCTTCGTCCATTCCGGCCGGTTGGGATCGTCGATCATCACGTTGAACCGCGCCAGCCGAAGCGCCATCGCAATCGCGAAGATGAGCGCGACGGTCCAGCCGACGGACCGGATCTCGTCGAGCACGAAGCTGTGCAGGATGAGCGCCGGCGCGACGCCGAAGTTCAGGAAGTCGGCAAGCGAATCGAGCTCGGCCCCGAAGCGGGACGTGCCCTTCAGGAGGCGCGCGACCCGGCCGTCGACGCCGTCGAGCACGGCCGCGACCACGATGGCGATCACGGCCGGCTGAAGCTTGCCCTCGTAGGCGAGCCGGATCGCCGTCAGGCCGAGGCACAGGGCCAGGAGCGTGATGAGGTTGGGCGCGATGACCCGGAAGGGGACCGGCCGGAAGCGCGGGCGCCGAGGCTCCAGCGGATCGGGCACGTAGGGCTGGAACAGTTCGCTCATGGGGATGCGCCAGGATAGGTGGGGCGTGGGTCGCTCACAAGCTCAGCCCGTCCGATAGTCCCGCGCCGGTTCGGCGCCGCGCAGGTCGGCGAGCACGGTCTCGCCCGCGATGGCCTTCTGATCGCGCCCGACGAGCACCTGGGCCGAGAGCGGCAGGTAGACGTCCACCCGCGAGCCGAACCGGATGAGACCGAAGCGGTCGCCGGTCGTGAGGACGTCGCCCTCCCGGATCCAGCCGACGATGCGGCGCGCGACGAGACCCGCGATCTGGACGACGCCGATCCGGTGCTCGCCCGATTCGATGACGAGCGCGTTGCGCTCGTTGTCCTCGCTCGCCTTGTCGAGATCGGCGTTCAGGAACAGCCCCGGCGTATAGGCGATCTTGGCGATCCGGCCGGACACGGGAACGCGGTTCACGTGGCAGTCGAACACGTTCATGAAGACGGAGATGCGCAGGAGCGGCGTCTCCGGAAGGCCCATCTCGGGCGGCGGCACGGCGGTCGTGATCAGGCTGACGCGACCGTCGGCCGGCGACACGACGAGCCCGTCGCGGACCGGCGTCGTCCGCGCGGGATCGCGGAAGAAGTAGCAGACCCAGGCCGTGACGATGCCGAAGATCCAGGCGAACGGCCACCAGAACAGCCCGATCGCGAGCGCCACGACGGCCGCGATGGCGATGAACGGATACCCTTCGCGCCGGATGGGCACGAAGATGCGGCGGATCGATTCGTAGATGTCGGTCATCGTGCCTCTTTACGCGGGTGCGAGCGCACGCGCCGTCGTCTCGTCGGGTCCGGGCAGGGTCTGGCGGAGCGAGGGCGCCTCGCCGATCTGCGTCTCCCGCAGGGTCTCGCGGGCCGCGTCGGCCTTGCGCTGCCGATCCCACATGGCCGCATAGACGCCTCCCCGCACGAGGAGGTCGTCGTGCGTGCCGCGCTCGACGATCTGCCCCGAATCGAGGACCAGGATCTCGTCGGCGTTGATCACGGTCGAGAGCCTGTGCGCGATGACGATCGTCGTGCGACCCTCCGACACGAGGTCCAGCGCGTCCTGGATCTCGCGTTCCGTGAACGAATCGAGGGCGGACGTCGCCTCGTCGAGGAGGAGGATCGGCGGCGCCTTCAGGATGGTGCGGGCGATCGCGACCCGCTGCTTCTCGCCGCCCGAGAGCTTCAGGCCCCGCTCGCCGACCGGCGTGTCGTAGCCCTCCGGCAGCGACCGCACGAACTCGTCGATGCGGGCTCGGCGCGCCGCCTCCTCCACCTCGGCCGAGGTGGCGTCGTGGCGCCCGTAGGCGATGTTGGAGCCGACCGTGTCGTTGAACAGGACGGTATCCTGCGGCACCATGCCGATCGCGTCCCTGAGCGAGGATTGCGTGACGGCCCGGATGTCCTGGCCGTCGATCGTGATCGCCCCGCCCGTGACGTCGTAGAACCGGAAGATGAGCCGCGAGATGGTCGACTTGCCGGCGCCGGACGGCCCGACGATCGCGACCGTGCGACCCGCCGGAACCTCGAAGCTGATCCCCTTCAGGATCGGCCGGGCGGGCGTGTATGCGAAGGTGACGTTCTCGAACCGCAGCACGCCGTCCGACACGACGAGCGGCAGGGCGCCGGCCGCATCCGCGATCTCGGGGGCCTTCCCGATGATGCGGAACATGTCGTCGATGTCGATCAGCGCCTGTTTGATCTCGCGATACAGCATGCCCATGAAGTTGAGCGGGATCGCGAGCTGCACAAGCATCGAATTCACGAGGACGAAGGAGCCGATCGAGGCGCGCCCCGCCATGATGTCGCGCGCCGTCATCACCATGATGACCGTCATGCCGATGGAGAAGATGACGGCCTGCCCGGCGTTCAGCACCGCGAGCGACGTGTAGGTCTGCGTGGAGGCCTTCTCGTAGCGGGCCATGGAGCGGTCGTACCGGTCCGATTCGCGGCGCTCGGCCCCGAAATACTTCACCGTCTCGAAGTTGAGCAGCGAATCGACCGCCCGGACGTTCGCGTCCGTGTCGGATTCGTTCATCTGCTGGCGGATGGCGATCCGCCACTCGGTCGCCTTGTAGGTGTAGGCGAGATAGGCCGCCACCATGACGAGGACGATGCCCGAATAGGCGAGGTCGAACTCCCAGGCGAGGATCGCCAGCACCATGGCGAATTCGACGATCGTGGGCACCAGCGTCAGCATGAACAGCCGCGACAGCTCCTCGATGCCGTTGCGGCCCCGTTCCAGCACGCGCGTCAGCCCGCCGGTCTTCCGCTCCAGGTGGAAGCGGAGCGACAGGGCGTGCATGTGATCGAAGGTCTGCTGCGCGAGCCGTCGCACCGCGTGCATGGCGACCTTCGCGAACAGCCCGTCGCGCACCTGCGTCACGAGCTGCTGCAGCGCCCGCGAGGCCCCGTAGGCCACCGTCAGCAGGATCGGCGCGCCCCAGAGGCCGATCGGGATCGTGCCGCCGCTCGAGATCGCCACGAGCGCGTCCGTCGCCCATTTGAAGGCGAAGGGCGTCACCATGGTCACGCCCTTCGCCACGAAGAGCAGCCCGAACGCGATGTAGACGCGACGCTGCAGTTCGGGCCGGCCCGAGGGCCAGAGATAGGGCCAGAGCTTGAGGAAGGTGGCGACGAGGCCGGGGCGGGCCGTGTCCGTCGCCGGCTTGGGAGTGGGCATCACGCGATCCGGTTGGCGCGCATATAGGCGAGGCGGGGCGGCGATGCACGCCTTCGCAGGATCACCGCGTGGGCAGAACGAAGACCTGGCCGGGATAGATGAGATCGGGATCGCGGATCTGCGGCGCGTTCGCGTCGTAGATCTCCGTGTAGCGCAGGCCCGCCCCATAGACCTTCTTGGAGATGCGCCAGAGCGAATCGCCCCGCGACACGATGGAGGTCGCGACCTCGGCGACGGTGACGCGGCCGGGATCGGAGGCGGTCTGGGCGGGAGGCGTCCGCGTCGCGGCCTGCGGCCCGGAGCGGGACGGGTCCGCCGTCGCGCCGGCCCGACCCGGCGTCGAGCCGGGCGCGGCACCCGCCTCGGCTCCTCGCACCGGTGCCGCGGCTCCATCGGACGGAACCGCCCCCGGGATCGGGGCTGGCGGGGATGCGCCACCGGTCGCGCCGGAGCCGGAGCCCGCCCTGTCGGCCGGGGCGGAGGGGATCGGGCTCGCGACCGGCGGTGCGGCCGCGACGACCGACGGCGCAGGAACCGTGAACGGCACCTCCGCGCGGCTCCCCACGGCGCCGGTCGTGCCGTCGACCTCGTCGAGCCGCACCCGGTAATCCCCCGGCCTGATCCCGCGGCCGATGTCGAAGCTCAGCCGGCCGTCGGGCCCCGTCCGGCCGGGCGCCACGAAGGTGTCGTTCAGGTAGAGGCGGAGCGTCGTCCCCGGCGCAGCCTCGCCCGACACGAAGAGGCGCCCCTCGCCTTCCGCCTCGACGGTCGCGATCCGCAGCGGGCGCGACGACGCGGCGGCACCAG
>JAEUAC010000025.1 GCA_019695455.1 Methylorubrum extorquens
CCCGTGACGACGGCGAAGCGGCGCCGTCCGGACGCCGCCGCTTCGCCGTCGTCACGGGCGGACGGCGCACCTGAGAGGCCGCATCGCGTTCAAGTCCGCATTAACCGGCACTCGCTACGGTCGTGGCGTGATTTGGACGCGACGCGACTTCCCATGACGGCATTGCAGGCGGCCGCGCCCCTCATCTCGACCCGACCGGTCGAGAGACGACGCCACCAGCGCGTGGCCGTGGCGCTGCTCGGCCGCTACATGCTGGCGGACCGCCGGGAATATTCCTGCCAGACCGTGGACGTGTCGCCGGGCGGCGCCCTGCTCGAGGCGACCGTGCGGGGCGAGGTCGGCGAGAAGATCATCGCCTATCTCGAGCATATCGGCCGCGTGGAAGGCGAGATCGCCCGGCACACGCCGGCGGGATTCGCCATCCGCTTCTCCATGGCGTTCCGCAAGCGCGACAAGATCGCGTCCCAGCTCACCTGGCTCGCCAACCGCCAGTCCCTCGGCCTGCCCGAGGACCGCCGGCACGAGCGCATCACGCCCCACTCGCTGTCCGTGGTCATGCGGCTCGACAGCGGCCGGGAGATCCCGGCGCGCCTGATCGACGTGTCGCTGTCCGGCGCGGGACTCGCGGTGGATTCGAAGCCGCCGATCGGCATGGGCGTCACCGTCGGGAGCACGAAGGCGAAGGTGGTGCGCCACTTCCAGAACGGCGTCGCGGTCGAGTTCCGCCTGCCGCTCTCGCCCGACCGCTTCGACGAGAACCTGATCCTCTGAGCCGGACGGGACCCGCCGCCGGCCCCGACAGGCCGGCGCGGCAGGGCCGCTAGGGCGACGGCATCGTGAGGACGAGCGGCCCGTTCCGGGAGGCGACGACCGTGTGCTCGTACTGCACCGTGAGCGCCTTCGGCCGGCTGTAGAGCGTCCACGCGTCCTCGCCGCCCTCCGCCAGGGCGGCGCCGAGCGAGAGGAACGGCTCGACCGTGAACACGAGCCCCTCCCGCATCACCCGGCGCTCGGACGCGTCAGGCCAGGTCGCGATCTCCGTCGGCTCCTCGTGCAGGGAGCGGCCGACGCCGTGGCTCGCGAGGTTGCGGACGAGCGTGTAGCCGTTCTTCCGCGCGAAATCCCCGACGGCCCGGCCGATCCCGGCGATCGGCTTGCCGGCGCCCACCTGGCGCAGCCCCGTCCACAGGGCCCGGCGCCCGTCCCGGCACAGCCGCTCGACCGCGCGCGTCACGGGCGGCACGGCGAAGGAGGCGCCGGTATCGGCGAAGTACCCGTCCTTCTCGGCCGAGACGTCGATGTTGACGAGGTCGCCGGCCGCGATCCGACGCTCGCCCGGGATGCCGTGCGCGATCTCCTCGTTGACGCTGATGCAGGTCGCGCCCGGAAAGGCGTAGGCCATCTCGGGCGCCGGCCGCGCGCCCGCCGCCTCGAGGACCGCGCGACCGATCCCGTCGAGCTCGCGCGTGGTCATGCCGGGTTCGAGGGAGCGGCCCATCATCTCGAGCGTGTCGGCGACGATGCGCCCGATCCGCTTCAGCGCCGCGAGTTCGTCGTCGCTCGACACCGTCATGAGCCGCCCCTCCGCGACGCCCGAGCAGGCTCGCATCGGTCCGGTTCTGCCATCCCGGACGGCGCCGGCATAGCGGCAGCCGGGCGCGCCGTCCTCAGCCCCGGGACGGCCCGCGCGGACGCTTCGGGCCCGGGCGGTGCGGACGGGCCGGCGCCTCCGGCGCGCCGTCGGCCGGATCGATGCGGATGCCGGCGACCACCGTGCCGCGCACCTTGTCGGCGAACCCGTGGGCCGCGTTGTCCCGCACGAGGACCTTGGTCTCGCGCTCGAAGATCCGGATCGGTCCGATGTCGGACTTCGTGATGCCGCCGCGGGTGCAGAGAAGCGGCAGGAGCCATTTCGGATCGGCGTTGCCGTTGCGGCCGACGTTGAGCCGGAACCAGCGGCCGGTCTCCGGGCCGTCGTGCGAGGGACGGGCCGGGCGGTCGCGACCGGCCTGGCGGTCGTGCTCGGCCGGCCGCGCCTCGCGCCGGGGCGGGGCGAAGCCCGGATCGCCGACGTCCTCGGGCGCCGGCAGGCGTTGGCCCTGCAGCCGCACGAGCGCGAGCGCGATCTCCTCCGCCGACCGGGCCGCGACGAGGGAGGCGGCGAGCGCGCCCTCCTCCTCGGCCGCCTCGCCCGTGAACAGGTCGCTGCCGAGCAGCCGCTCGCCGTCGAGCCGGCGGATCTCCTCCGGGGTCGGCGGGCCGCTCCAGGAGGGGGACAGCCCGGCCGCGGAGACGAGGCTCTCGGCCTTGCGGCGCCGCGACGGCGGCACGAGGAGCACGCTGCGGCCCTTGCGGCCGGCGCGGCCCGTCCGGCCGCTCCGGTGCTGGAGCACCTGCGGGTCGTTCGGCAGCTCGGCGTGGACCACGAGGTCGACCCCCGGGAGGTCGATGCCGCGGGCCGCGACGTCCGTCGCGACGCAGACGCGGGCCCGCCCGTCGCGGAGCGCCTGCAGGGCCCCGTTCCGCTCGCTCTGGCTGAGCTCGCCCGACAGCGCGACCACCGGGAAGC
>JAEUAC010000433.1 GCA_019695455.1 Methylorubrum extorquens
TGATGCCGCCGACGAGCGCCATGCCGAGCGTGGACGCGACGCAGCGCCCGACCGCATCGTCGAGCGCCGAGCGGCCGCCGCCGCCCGCCGTCTGGCATCCCGCGGCCGAGAACGCGAGGGCTCCCGCCATCGCCATGCCGGGTCCTCTGCCGACCATGCCACGCGCTATCGCCGCCCCCATCAGAACCGCCCTCCGTCCACCCGTTGCAGCTCGAACCGCAGCTGATCGGCCTGTCCCGCGTCGTCCTTGGCGCGGAAGAAGATCTTGGGATCCGAGATCGCCCCGGTGGCGCTCGCGCCGGCGACCTTCACGTCGATGTTGCGGGCGCCGCCATAGGGGAAGGCGCTGCGGTCGGCCGGCTCGCCCTGCGGGTCCAGCAGCCAGACGCGGGCGAAGCGGTCCCGGCCCTGGATCTCGCATTGGCCGGCGCCGCGGCAGATGGCCTTGCCGTCGAGCGGGGTGGCGACCGGCCGCGAGACCGTCGTCTCGACCCAGCTGTTGACGAGCTCGCCGGTCGCCGATTGCGCGAGCCGCATCTGCATCGGCGTGCGCCGGCCGACATTGTCGAGGAAGCCCGAGAACACGGCGACCGTGACGGGCTCGGGCGCGAAGCGCGGCAGCGAATCCGAGCGGGCGGCGACGAGGTTGCCGCGCGATCCGAGCACGAAGGCGCGGGCCGCCTCGAGGGGCAGGCCGCCGGCCGCCCCCGTGCCGCCGAGATAGACCTCCGCCCGGCCGAAATCGACGCCCGCGCGCTCCGCCAGGTCGAACCCGGCCTTCCGGGCCGAGGGCACGTCCTTGAGGGACGCGGCCTCGACCACCGCGAAGGGGGACAGGACGACGAAGCGGGGCAGGCCGAGTTCGGGATCGGCGAGCCGGCCGGCATTGCCCAGCGCCGTGACGATGCTGCCCGGCCGCAGCGGCTCGGCCGCGATCTCGCCGGCCTGCTTGCGCAGCTGCGCGAGCGCCCGGGCGATGGCGGTCGCGTAGTCGGTGCGCGCCTTCTGCACGCGGCTGTCCGTCCCGCCCCAGACGAAGCGGTCGAGCGCGCTGTCCTGCGCCTTGCGCTGCCCGACCTCGTCCGCCGAGATGTTGGGCGAGCACCCGACGAAGAGCGGCACGATCTCCGATCCGTCCCGCCGCGCGACCAGCAGCGTCAGCCGTTCGCGCGTGCCGAGCGTGCCGGCCGGCGCGTCGCGGGCGTCGGCCGCCTCCACGACCATGCGGGTGAGGCGCTGGGCCGCCTCGCCCTCGCCGGCCGTCACCAGCGCCTCGTCGAGGAGGATCACGGTCTGGCGGAGGGACCGCGCCTCGCGCTCCCCCGACGGGCAGGTCGCCTCGTAGCGCACGAGGTCGAAGCTCGTCCGGGCCGCGCCCGGCGCGCATCCGGCGAGAGCGGCGGCGAGGACCAGGCCGGCCCGGAGGGAACGGGAGCGGATCATGCGAAGGGCAGTCTCAGGTTCTGGCCGAGATAGGCCTCGGGCTCGATTTCGACCCGGCCCGCGACGCCGCCGGCCATGGGGTCGTCGAAGGCGAAGCGCGTGCGCCGCTCGGTCTCGCGCCCCGCCGCCGCGAGCCGGTTCCGGTATTCGGCGAGGAGCGCGAGGACGCGCGCGTCGGTCGCCCGCACGGCGTCGAACCGCGCCCGGTGCGCGCCGTAATGGCGGAGCTTCTGGGCCTGGTCGGAATCCCGCCGGCCGAGCTGCTCGAGGTCCTTCGAGGCCTGCAGCAGCCGCTGCGTCAGCCGCGGCTGGAGCCGCTTGGCGTGGAGATGGCGCTGGCGGGCCCTCAGCCGGTCCAGGATGCGCCGCTCCTCCGCGAAGTCGGGCACGGAATCGTGCCGCGCGAAGGCCCAGGCGACGCCGAGCGCGTAGGCGATGAGGTTGCCGAACAGCGCGCCGCCGATGGTGACGAGCACCGTGGTGCCGACCTCGCCGTCGCCCATCAGGATCTGGCGGTCGATCACCTCGCGCAGGAAGAAGTAGCGCGAGTAGATCACGAGACCGAAGCCGACGAGGCCGAGGATGGCCGCGAGGGCGAGCTGCCGCCAGCTGTCGTTGCGGACGCGCGCCGAGACGTTGCCGCCGAAGCGCTCGCCCCATTGCTTGAGGACGTGGCCCAGGAAGTGGGCGGAGGTGCCGAAGGCGGCCGCGACCGCCAGGAACGCGCCCGTCGCGATGGCGGGCGTCCAGCCGGGCACCTTGAGGAAGGATTCCCAGTTGACGAGGCCTTCGAGGAGAAGCGCGATCAGGGCGAGCACGATCCCGTAGCTCACGGGGTGCCAGACCTTCGCGTCGCGGCCGTGCTCGGCGCGCTTGCGCTCGTACTCGGTCGTGAGCTTCTCGATCTCGCCGTCGAGCTGCCGCACCGCCTCGTCCTGGAAGAAGGTCTCGCGCTCCTCCCGCACCTGGACGAGCTTGCGGCGCTCGATCGCGTCCGCCTCCGCCTCGCGCAGGAAGCCGCGGTTGCCGTTGGGCAGCGCCTCCGCCTCGAAGGCCTGGCGCACCTCGGCGATGGCGACGCCGCGGACGGGCGCGATCCGCCGCTGGTACCAGCTCACCATCTGGGGCGTCATGAAGGCCGGGTTGTCGAGGCCGGCGCCGGCCGGCGACGTGAGCGCGATCTCGCTCTGGCGCCCCTCGGCCGCGAGCCCGGACAGGAGGTCGGCCGCGACGGGGCCGTCGAGCCCGAGATCGAGCCGGTCGTAGCTGTCGAGGCTCATCGCTGGGGCCGGTCCACGAACACCACCTCGTCCTTCATGTCGACGATCACCTTCTCCTCGCGTCCGATCACGACGACGGAGCGTTCGGGCGCCGGCGCCTCGGCCGCCGAGCGCGTCGGCGCCGGGACCGTCGCGCCCGCGACCCGGGGCCGGTCCGCGCCCACGCCGACGGCGGGCCCGCCGGGCGGGGACGCGACCCCGTCGCGCGACGGCGTCACGCTCGGGAGCCGGCTCACGTCGATGGAGGGCAGCACGGCCGGGCCCCGGGCGGGCCCGGGCAGCGCGACGGAGCCCGTCGTGCCCGGCCCGCCCGTCACGGGCACGGCCTCGACGCGCGGCAGGGCCACGAAGGAGCGGAGGCATTCGTCGCGCGCGGCCGGCGAGGCGCCGCGGCAGACCTCCGCCTTCTGCCGCGAGAGCCAGGTGCCGACGGCCTCGGGCTTGCGGGCGAACAGGAACTCGACCCGCCGGTTGCGGGCCATGTTCGACTCGGACGTGTTCGGCATCAGCGGCACGGCCTCGCCGAAGCCCACCCGCCAGATCTGCGCCTGCCGGACGCCGCGCCCCTTCAGCTGCTCGGCCACCGTCTGGGCGCGCCGGACGGAGAGGTCGTAGTTCGAGGCGTCGTCCCCGCGCGCGTCCGTGTGGCCGGCGACGAAGACGGCCGTGTCGGCCGCCTCCCGCGACAGCGCGGCCGCCACGAGGTCGATCACGGTCCCGGCCTCGGGACGCAGCCGGTCGTCGGCGGTGTCGAAGAAGACGTTCTGCGGGAAGACGACGCGCAGGACGGGGATGTCGACGCCGAACACGGCCGGCAGGTCGGCCCGCCGGATCAGGCTCTCGTGGAATTCGGGCGGCGCGATCCAGTGCAGGCTCGACAGGCGCCGGAGGCGCCTCAGCCGGTCGGCGTGTTCGAGCCCGACCGTCTCCTGCCAGGTCAGGATCGTGACGGGGCCGGGCGCGGCCGGCCGCCCCTGGGCCAGGGCGACGTCACCGGAGGCGAGCGCGAGCGCCAGACCGATCCAAGCCGAAAGGCCACGATACCGCACGCGTCGCTCCCGCGACGCGGATCCAGGCCACGCCGACGCACAACCCTAAAGAGATTTTAGGTGAGCGCGTCAATCCCGGTTTGTGTTGCGATCGAGGTCGCGCCGGGGCCGATTGCGTCGGGCCGATCCGTCTTGGTAAGCGGAAGCACCCTTCCGGCCGGATCTCCCCTCGATGCCCCCCAAGCAAGTGAAGAAGGTCGTCCTCGCCTATTCGGGCGGGCTGGACACCTCCATCATCCTGAAATGGCTTCAGACCACCTACGGCTGCGAGGTGGTGACCTTCACGGCCGATCTCGGGCAGGGCGAGGAGCTCGAGCCCGCGCGCCGCAAGGCGCAGCTCCTCGGCATCAAGGACGAGAACATCTTCATCGAGGACCTGCGCGAGGAGTTCGTGCGGGACTACGTGTTTCCGATGTTCCGGGCGAACGCCCAGTACGAGGGCGTCTATCTCCTCGGCACGTCCATCGCCCGGCCGCTGATCGCCAAAAAGCAGATCGAGATCGCCGAGCGGGTCGGGGCCGACGCCGTCTCCCACGGGGCGACGGGCAAGGGCAACGACCAGGTCCGGTTCGAGCTCGGCTACTACGCGCTGAAGCCCGACGTGACCGTCATCGCGCCCTGGCGCGAATGGGACTTCAAGTCGCGCGAGAGCCTGATCGCCTTCGCGGAGGAGAACCAGATCCCGATCGCGAAGGACAAGCGCGGCGAGAGCCCGTTCTCGGTCGACGCGAACCTCCTCCACGCCTCCTCGGAGGGCAAGGTCCTCGAGGACCCGGGCGAGGTCGTGCCGGACTACGTGTATTCCCGCACGCTCTCCCCCGAGGAGGCGCCCGACACGCCGACCATCGTGCGCATCGGCTTCGAGCGGGGCGACGCGGTGTCCATCGACGGCGCCGCGCTGTCGCCCGCGACGCTGCTCGCCAAGCTGAACGAGCTCGGCCGCGCCAACGGCATCGGCCGGCTCGACCTCGTCGAGAACCGCTTCGTCGGCATGAAGTCGCGCGGCATGTACGAGACGCCGGGCGGCACGATCCTGCTGCCGGCGCACCGGGCCATCGAGTCGATCACGCTCGATCGCGGCGCCGCGCACCTCAAGGACGAGCTCATGCCGAAATACGCGGAGCTCATCTACAACGGCTTCTGGTTCTCGCCGGAGCGCGAGATGCTGCAGGCCCTGATCGACCGGAGCCAGGAGATGGTGACGGGCGAGGTGACGCTGAAGCTCTACAAGGGCGGCGTCCACGTGATTGCCCGCACGTCGCCGCACTCGCTCTACGACCAGGACCTCGTCACGTTCGAGGAGGGCGC
>JAEUAC010000066.1 GCA_019695455.1 Methylorubrum extorquens
ACGGCCCGCCCGGGAGCGAGGCGGCTCAGCGCCGCTGCAGGAATTCGATCCGCATCAGGCCGGGGCCGCGGATGAAGGCGATGCGCGTCGTCGGGCCGATGTCGTGAGGGCGGACCAGGATCTCCACGCCGCGCGCCTCCAGGGCCGCGATCGTCTCGTCCACGTCGTCGGTCGCGAAGCCGATATGTTCGAGCCCGGCATAGGGCGCGTCCGGCGCGGCCGGGCCGTCGGCCGCGATCCGGTCGATGAAGAGCGGAACGCCCGCGACCGCGACCGTCACGCGCAGCCGGCCGTCCCCCTCGACGCGCGAGCGGTGCTCGCCGCCGAGCATGTCCACGAAGAAGCGGCCGGCCGCGTCCGGGTCCGCGTGCCGGACGTGGAGGTGGTCGAACCGGAACGGCGGCAGCGTCGCGCTCACGCGGCGCGCTTCATCGGGTAGGCGGCGCCGAGCCGCGCCTCGAGACGGGCGAGCAGGTAGTCGACCTCCTGCCGGCCGGCCGCGTTCAGCACGGCGCCGGGCTTCCTCTGCGCGTCGGACGCGATGAGGCCGCGCTGCATCAGCACGTATTTCCGCACCGCGAGGCCGACGCCCTGCTGCTGCTCGTAGCGGAGGAGCGGCAGGTGGGCGTCGAACAGGTCGTGCGCCTCGTCGCGCCGCCCGGCCTTCTGCAGCCGCACCACCTCGACCAGCAGCTCCGGGAAGGCGTAGCCCGTCATGGCGCCGTCCGCGCAGCGCTCCATCTCGAAATCGAGGAACAGGCCGCCGTTGCCCGTGAGGATGGAGATCGGCCGCATGGAGCCGTCCCGCTGGAAGCCGCGCAGGGCCGCGATCTTGTCCAGGCCCGGCCAGTCCTCGTGCTTCAGCATCACGCAGGAGGGATGCTCCTCGACGATCGACCGGATGACCTTCGGCGTCATCTGCACGGAGAGCGTCAGCGGGTAGTCCTGGATCACCCACGGGATGTCGGTCCCGATCGCCTCGACGGCTCCGCGGTAGTAGCCGGTGATCTGGTCGTCGGTCCGCAGGCTCGGCACGGGCGCGATCATCACGCCGGCGGCGCCCTTGGCCATCACGGCATGCGCCAGCGACCGCATGGCCGCGAAGCCGGGCGCCGAGACGCCCACGATGACGGGCAGCCCGTCCAGGCCCTCGATGAAGCGGGTCGCGATCGCGATCGATTCCTCCGGCTCGAGCTTGGGCGCCTCGCCCATGATGCCGAGAACGGTGGCGCCGGTCGCGCCCGCCTCGCGATAGGCCGCGACCAGCCGGTCGATGGACCCGTGATCCACCCGCCCGTCCTCGGTGAAGGGCGTCGGCGCGATCGGGAAGACACCGGCGGCGTTGTGGTCGAGGCGCATGGGATCTCGTCTCCGGGCGTCTCTGCGGACGCGTCCCCTCCCAGGACCACGGCGCGGCCGGAAAATCCAGCCGGTCCGGGCGCCGGGACGGAATTCGGAACCGGCCGTCCCGAACCGACGTCCGGCCTCGTCGGGCGACGGGCCGGCACGGAGGCCCGGCTCGGATCAGGGCGGCATCGTCACGAGGCCATGGTCGTCGGGCGCGTCGAGGCGCGTCGGGACGCGGACCGATCCGGGGCCGCCCGCCCCGAGGAGCGTCCAGGTCGCGACCGGCGCCGGCGCGGCGCCCCGGAAGGCGGGTTCGCGGTAATGGAGGAGCTCGAGATGCGGCGTCGGCCGGCCGGGCGGCACGAGGGTCAGGACGTCGACCACGGGGGCGGGGAGCCCGTCGAGCCGTGCCTGTTCCGGGCCCCGGTTCAGCCCGCGATCCGCGACGCGGAAGCCGCAGCCGTCGCGGAAGAACGCGACGGCCGCCTCCAGCGACGACACCGTGAGGGCCGTGTGGTCGATGCCGAGGAACAGGCCCGGCGCCTCGGCCCAGCGCGCGGCCGGCTCGCCCTACGGGAAGGCGATGAGCTCGAGCGCGTGGCCGTCCGGGTCGCGGAACTTGAAGGCACGGACGCCGCCCGACGAGGCCGGCAGGACCTGCGCGCCGCCCCGGCTGATCGGCTCGGGCGCGAGCGCGGCGAGGCTCGCCATGGCGGCGTCCATGTCGCGGACCGGGATCGCCAGATGCTGGAAGGCCGGATCGTTCGCCGCCGGCCCCGGGCCGGCCGGCGCGGCGTCCGGGTGCTCCACGAGGTCGAGGCGCTGGCGGCCGATCCGGAGGCGTCGGAGCGGAGCGCCCGCTGGCGCCCCGAGCGCGGCCGCGAGATCCGCCGCCAGCGGCTCGGCCGGGCCCTCCGGGCGGAAGCCGATCGCACCGTGGAAGGCGACCGCGCGCGACAGGTCGCGGACGCGGCGGACGACGCGGTCGATCGCGAGCGCGTCCGTCACGGCAGCGGCACGCCGCGCGTGTTCGTGTAGATCGCGTAGAGCGTGTGCGAGGCGCAGATGAAGAGGCGGCTCCCCATCCGGCCGCCGAAGGCGACGTTCGACACGGTCGACGGCACCAGGATGGTGCCGAGGAGCGCGCCGGAGGGGTCGATGCAATGCACCCCGTCCGCGGCGCTGGACCAGACGTTGCCCTCCACGTCGACCCGGAACCCGTCCGCGAAGCCGGGCTCGACGGTGTGGAACGGGCGGCCGCCGGTCAGCGCGCCGTCGTCCGCGACGTCGAAGACGCGGATCAGGCGGCGCGGCGCTTCCGCGAATTGCAGGCCGCTCTCGGCGACGTAGAGCAGGCGCTCGTCCGGCGAGAAGGCGAGCCCGTTCGGTCCGTCGAAATCCTCGGCCGCCACCGCGAGCGACCCGTCCCGCGGGTCGAGCCGGTAGAGGCGGGCCGGCGCTTCCGAGACCTGCTTGCCGCCCTCGTAGTCGGTCTGGATGCCGTAGGGCGGGTCCGTGAACCAGATCGTGCCGTCACGCCGGCAGACGATGTCGTTCGGCGAATTCAGGCGGCGGCCCTCGTGCCGGTCGGCCAGCACGGTGATGCGGCCATCCAGCTCCGTCCGCAGGATGGCGCGGTGGCGGTGCGAGCAGGAGAGGAGGCGGCCCTCCCGGTCGCGGGCATGGCCGTTCTCGAAGCCGGAGCCCTCGCGGAAGACCGAGACGCCGCCGCTCTCCGACCAGCGCATGACGCGGTCGTTCGGGAGGTCGGAGAAGAGCAGCTCGTCCCGGTCGCCGAACCAGACCGGCCCCTCGCACCAGCGGAAGCCCTCGCCGAGCGTCTCCAGCGGCGCGTTCGGCAGGACGAGCCGCAGGAAGCGCGGATCGGCGATCGCGAACCCGTCCACGGCGGCCTACCGGAACCGGCCCGGCCGGTTCACGGTCGGCGTGACGTGCAGGCCCGTGACCATCATGGTGCAGGGTTCGTCGCCGACCGTGCCGGAGAGGTGGCCCTTGCGGCCGTCGCGCTCGCGGGTGCCCTGGTCCTCGCCGAACATGAGCTCGCCCGGCCCCATCTCGACGCGATGGCCGTCCATCGTCTCGACGAACCAGCGTCCCGTCAGGACCGCGATCCATTGCGGGCGCGGGTTCTCGTGCCACTCGCCGACCCAGCCGACCGGCAGCACCGTGAAGGTCA
>JAEUAC010000147.1 GCA_019695455.1 Methylorubrum extorquens
CAGGGGCGAAGCTCTCGTGCGGGGCGGGGCGGACGGGGAGACGGCAGGGTGCGCCCCCAGGGCGCGACGTCGTCCATACACCCCGCTGGCGAGAGGGCGGAATGGGACGGACCGACGCCGCAACCGCAGGTCGCTCGACAGTCGTGTTCCTGTTATGTTCCAGTTCGGTCATGTCGCGCGCCCGAGGTCGTCCGTCCGAGACGGAGATCGACCGGACCCACCCCTTCCAGGTCGAGCTCGATCGCCTCCACGTGGAGACGGAGGTCCGCATCCTGGTGGCGAACTGGATGGATTATCGCGTCCCGCAGGGCGACGGCGACCGCCGGCAGCCCGCCGACCGGTCCAAGAAGCGCTTCGCGTTCAGGACGCGCGAGCAGGCGGCGGCGTTCCAGGCCCAGTTCGGCGGGACGCTGCACGAGATAGAGGACCGCCGCTGGCGGTGACGCGGCACGGTCGCGACCGCGGACCGTCAGGCGCCGAGCAGGCGCTCGTACTCGGCCTCGGCCATGCCGTAGCTGCCCTTCGACAGGGCGACGAGCGTCTCGCGATTGGTCACGACGATCTGGCCGCGGGTCGCCCGGATCGCGTGCTCGCCTTCGAGGACATGCGTCGCCACCGTGACGCCGGGGCGCCGGACGCCGAGCATCAGCGACAGGAAGTCGTGCGTGAGCGCGAGCTCGTGGCCGTCGGACCGGTCCTGCGCCATGAGGATCCAGCGCGCGAGCCGCTGCTCCACCGTGAAGGTCCCGTTCGCGCTCGCGGTGGACGACACCTGCACGATGTAGACCTGCACGTACCGCATCAGCATCGCGCGCAGCGGCGCGCTCGCCCCGACGGCCGCCCGGAACGCGTCCACGGGAACGCGGACGTAGCGGCCCGGCAGCTGGACGAAGCTTCCGTGCGGGCTGATCCCGTCGCCGAGGAGCGCCGTGATGCCGACGAAGCCCTCCCGGCCGATCAGGCCGATCTCGACCCGCATCGGCTCGCTCTGCAGCGTGACCGACGCGATCCCGCTCTCGGGGAAGTAGACGTGCGTGCAGGGCCGTCCCGGCGGGGCCAGGCAATCGCGATGGGCGAGATCGACCACGTCCGACACCTGGACGATCGCGTCGAAATCGTCGGGGCGCATGGCCCGGAGGAGCCGGTTCCGGCTGTCCGTCTGGACCGATGGTGCCGTCATGATGCCCTCCGGCCCGCGGCGCCGAAGCGTCCGGCAGGCTATCCGACCCGCGGAGGGCGGGGTCGATCTGTCGCCCCGTCGAACGAAGATAACGATGTGCGCGAAACCCACAAGGCTCCTGCCCTCATTAGAGGCTCATCTGGAGCCGCCGGGGCCTGCATTGCGAAAGATCAAGGATTTCAGGCGGACGACTGGCCCGGGCCGGTCGCCGCCACGGTGTGGTCTGACCCGTCGGGACCTCGACCGACGCGGCGCTCCGTCCCGCCGGGCGGAGGGCCGGCGCGACGCTACTCGGCCGCCTGCAGGTGGGTCGGCTCCGGCGGCCGGTCCGCCACGGCCGCGCCGTAGCGGCCCGCCGCGCTGGAGAGCGGCGGCAGGAGGCATCCCCGGTCCGTGTCGAGCCGGACGGGCGCGGGGCGCGTCGTTCCGGCCGCCACGCCCGGATTGACGAGGTGCCGGATGCCGGTCTCGCGGTCGATCATGAGATCCAGGACGACGTGCAGCAGGTCGGGCAGGTAGCTGTGCGTGCCGGGCCCGATCTCGCCGCCGTCCAGCGCCGCCAGCGGAGCCTCGTCGGGGTCGGAGGCCGGGCCGAACAGCTGCCCGGTCCGGATCACCAGCGCGTCGGCATGGTGGCGCCGCACGGTCGCCTCCGCCTCCGCCAGGCGCTGGCCCCAGGCTCCGCCGGGCTGCGGCGGGTCGCCCTCGCGATGGGCCGATCCGGGTTCGCCTGCGAAGATGTCGGCCGCGGACAGGAACGCGAAGGGTCGCCGACGACGCGCCGCCGCCTCGCCGCGGCCGGCCAGGTCGCCGAGGTCGCGTCCGGGTCCGATCGCGCTCGCATCCAGGACGGCGGCGGCGGCACCGACGCGGCCGGTCCCGGCCGGGTCGCGGGGGTCGACCCGTTCGACCGCCCAGCCGCGCCCGAACCCCACGGCCCGGCATTCGTCGGCGAGCGCGGTGTCGCCGCCGACGAGAAGGAGGAGCGGCCAGTCGCTCCGGCTGCAGGCGGCGTCGCGCTCGTCGGAGCGGTAGCAGCGCTCCGGCCGGCGCCACCAGCCGGGCCCGCCGATCGCGGCCGAGCCGAGATGGCCCGCGCGGACGAGCGACGCGGCCGCCGTCGCGAGCGCCGTCGGCCTCGGCTCGGGCCCGCGGACGTCGAAGGCGCCGGGCTCGTAATGGCCGTGCCTCGCCGTCAGCAGGCTGTTCCAGTCGACGGCGCCGAACAGCGACCAGAGCGTGATCGCGCGCAGGTCGATGCCCTCGGCCCGCAGCGCGCAGGCTTCGTCCCAGCCGTCGCGCAGCCAGCGCAGCTGTTCGTCCCGCGTGCAGCCGTGATGCAGCTCGGTCACGGCGATCGGACGGTCGTAGCGCGCCGCCACCTCCCGGATCCGGGCGGAGAGGCCGGTCTCGGCGGCGAGGCTCGGGATGCGGACCGCCTCGGCGTCGGCATAGGCGTCGCGGCCGTTGCCGCCCCAGTGATGCTCGGGATAGCCGGCCCGGTCCGGATCGAGATAGCGGTCGCTCGTCAGGTAGTGGTTGACGCCGACGAGATCGGGGCAGGGGACGTCCCAGAACTCCGCCAGCGCCTCGGCCGCGATGCCTTCGTGCAGGAACTCGTCCCAGCAGGCATGGCCGGGCCTGACCCGGCCGAAGAGGAGGTCGAGCGACAGCCAGCGCCGCTCGTTCTCGTATGCGGCCTGTCCGGCGAGCGGCCCGGTGGCGAAGATGCGGCCGATGTCCTCCGTCTGGACCAGCTGCGCGCCGGGTACGACCCCCCGGATGGCGGCCATGGACCGGATCACGGCCTGGCACTGGTGCACCAG
>JAEUAC010000218.1 GCA_019695455.1 Methylorubrum extorquens
TACCGCATCGACCCGGACGGCCGGATCGACCTCGTCGCCACCGAGGAGCAGGTCCCCGACCCCAACGGCCTGTGCTTCTCGCACGACCACAAGCGGCTCTACGTCGCCAGCACCGGCAAGGGGCCGGGCGACACCGGCGCCGGCGGCAAGGGCGACATCCACGTCTTCGACGTCGGCGCCGACAACCGGCTCTCGAACGGGCGCCGCTTCGCCGATTGCATGGTCGACGGCGTGTCCTGCGGGCCGGACGGGCTGCGCTGCGACGTGGCCGGCAACGTCTGGGCCTCGTCCAATGCCGGCCGGGCGGTCGGCTACAGCGGCGTCACGGTCTGGAACCCGGACGGCCGGCTGATCGGCCGCATCCGGCTGCCCGAGATCTGCGGCAACATCTGCTTCGGCGGCCCGAAGCGGAACCGCCTGTTCATGGCGGCGAGCCAGTCGCTCTACGCCGTCCACGTGGGCACGCAGGGCGCCGCGCCGGGCTGAGGCCGGCCCCGTCGGGGCCGCCTAGCGGCCTCTCGGGTTCCCCGGCGGCCTCTCGGAGCCGCCTCGCGGCCTCGTCCGGGCCCCCGGCGGCCTCTTGGGGCCGCCCGTCAGGCGCGCAGGGCCTCGGGCCGGGGCGCCTCGAGGCGACCCGCGATCTCGGCCAGCGCCTCCACGAGCGACGCCACGCTGTAGGGCTTCTCGACCAGGCGGCGGTGGCGATGCCGCACGGGGATGTCGCTCGCCGGATAGGCGCTCGCGAACAGGAACGGGATGCCGGCGGCCGCGAGCTCGTCCGCCAGCGGGTAGACGAGGGTGCCGCCGAGATTGATGTCGAGCACGGCGACGTCGAACCCGTCGGCCCGGATCTGCCGGCTCGCGTCGCCGAGATCCGGGATCGGCCCGATCACCTCCGCGCCGGCGCGGCTGAGCTCGTCCTCGAGCTCGAGGGCCAGGAAGAACTCGTCCTCGACGACGAGGACGCGGCAGCCGGATAGGACAGGACTCATCGCGGGTCAGATGCCCCCTCGTTCGCGGCAGGAAAAGGGCCCGAGCGCCGGGCGGGCCGGCGAGGCGCGTTGCCCGGCCCGGCCCGCCTTCCTATGAACGGCCGCCAGCCCGGAGCGCCGCCCGTGTCCGCCTTCGACCGCGACCTCGACCGCAACCCCGCCAACCACCAGCCGCTGACGCCGCTCGGCTTCCTGGAGCGCGCCGCCTCCGCCTTCCCGGACCGGATCGCCGTGATCCACGGCGCCATCCGGCGCCCCTACGGCGAGCTCTACGGGCGGGCGCGGCGCCTCGCCTCCGCGCTGGTCGCCCGCGGCATCGGGCGCGACGACACGGTCGCGGCGCTGCTGCCGAACGTGCCGGCCGCGATCGAGGCCCATTACGGCGTGCCCATGGCGGGGGCGGTCCTGAACGCCCTCAACGTGCGGCTGGACGCCGCCTCCATCGCCTTCATGCTCGCGCATGGCGAGGCGAAGGCCGTGCTGGTCGACCGCGAATTCGCGCCCCTGCTGCGCGACGCGCTCGCCCGGATGGCGTCGCGCCCGCTCGTGATAGACGTCGACGATCCCGAATGGACGGGCGCGGGCGAGCCGGTCGGCGACCTCGACTACGAGGCGCTGCTCGCCGGGGGCGACCCGGACTTCGCCTGGGCGCCGCCCGCGGACGAGTGGGACGCGATCGCCCTCAACTACACGTCCGGCACGACGGGCGACCCGAAGGGCGTCGTCTACCACCATCGCGGCGCCTACCTCACGGCGATCGGCAACGTGCTCTCCGCCCGCATGAGCGGCCCGCCCGTCTATCTCTGGACGCTGCCGATGTTCCACTGCAACGGCTGGTGCTTCCCCTGGACGGTGCCGGCGCTCGCCGGCACGCAGGTCTGCCTGCGGCAGGTGCGGGCGAAGCCGATCTTCGACGCCATCGCGGATCACGGCGTGACGCATCTGTGCGGCGCGCCGATCGTCATGTCGACGCTGCTCGGCGCCCCCGCGGAGGAGAAGCGCCCCCTCGGGCGCGCGGTGTCCTTCGTGACGGCCGCGGCGCCGCCGCCGGAGGCCGTGCTCGCCGCCATGGCGGAGGCCGGGTTCGACGTCACGCACGTCTACGGCCTGACGGAGACCTACGGGCCGGCGGTCGTGAACGAGTGGGACGCCGCCTGGGACGCGCGGCCCGCGCCGGAGCGCGCGGCCCTGAAGTCGCGCCAGGGCATCCGCTACCTGCCGCTCGACGCGCTGGACGTGCTCGACCCGGAGACGATGCGGCCCGTGCCGGCCGACGGCACGACGCTCGGCGAGGTCATGTTCCGCGGCAACGTCGTCATGAAGGGCTACCTCAAGAACCCGAAGGCGACGGCGGCCGCCTTCGCGGGCGGCTGGTTCCATTCGGGCGATCTCGGCGTGAAGCACCCGGACGGGTTCGTGCAGCTCAAGGACCGCTCCAAGGACATCATCATCTCGGGCGGCGAGAACATCTCGTCCATCGAGGTCGAGGACGCGCTCTACAAGCATCCGGCCGTCCAGGCCGCGGCCGTCGTCGCCAAGCCCGACGAACGGTGGGGCGAGACGCCCGTGGCCTTCGTCGAGCTGAAGGCGTCCGAGATGGTCGGGGCGGCCGAGATCGTCGATTGGTGCCGCCAGAACCTCGCGGCCTACAAGGTGCCGCGCCACGTGGTCTTCGCCGAGCTGCCGAAGACCTCCACCGGCAAGATCCAGAAGTTCCGCCTCCGCGAGATGGCGAAGGCGCTCTGACGCGGCCCGGCCGCGGCGCGGGACCCGGCCCCGCCTTCGGGCCGGGCCCCGGTCGTCGTCCCGCCGCTAGTGGACCGACGCCTCGGGCTGCCGGAGCCGGGTGATCTCGTCCTTGAGCTGCAGCTTCTTGCGCTTCAGCTCCGCCACCTTGGCGTCGTCGGCCGAGGGGCAGGTCGTGGCGGCATGAAGCTCCCGCTCGAGCGTGTCGTGCTTGCGCTCGAGCTCGGCCAGATGGTTCTGCAGCGTCATGGACGGATCTCCTCCGAAGGTGTCGGGAGGTGATTGTGGGAAGCCGATCGTGGCGATGCTGTGGCGGCACGCCGCATCGTCCGCTTGGCCCGTCAGGGACGCCGGAGGTCGGCGCGCCGCCAGAAAGCGGTCGCCAGCGGCGGCGTTTTGAGGCATTTTGTCCCACGAGGCAGGGTTCCGGGGCGACGGCATGGAGTTGGTGCAGGACGATGACCCGCTGGCGAACATGCGGGCGGAGCTCGGGCGGCTCGGGCAGGAGCACCGCGATCTCGACGCCGCCATCGAGGCGCTGGAGCGCATGGCGGCGGGCGACCAGCTCCAGGTCCAGCGGCTGAAGAAGCGCAAGCTGATCCTGCGCGACCGCATGACCTATCTCGAGGACCAGCTGATGCCCGACATCATCGCGTGAGCGGCGGGCTCCGGCCGGCCGGGTCCGCACCTTTCCCCGCCGCGCCGCTTGCCGCCCCCGAATCGCCCGGCTATCCGAAATCCGGGGCCGGCGGGGCCCGACAAGGCGCACACACCATGTCCGATGCCGGCGCGCCGGTCGCGATCATCATGGGCAGCCAGTCGGACTGGGCCACCATGCGGGGTGCGGCCGAGACGCTGGAGGCGCTCGGCATCCGCCACGACACCCGCATCGTGTCGGCCCACCGCACGCCCGACCGGCTGGTCGCCTTCGCCAAGGGCGCCCGCGAGGCCGGCTTCAAGATCGTGATCGCGGGGGCCGGCGGCGCCGCGCACCTGCCCGGCATGACGGCCGCCATGACGCCGCTGCCCGTCTTCGGCGTGCCCGTCGAATCGAAGGCGCTCTCGGGGCAGGACAGCCTCCTCTCCATCGTCCAGATGCCGGCCGGCATCCCGGTCGGCACGCTCGCCATCGGGCGCGCGGGCGCCGTCAACGCGGCGCTCCTCGCGGCGGCCGTGCTGGCGCTCTCCGATCCCGGCCTCGCGGACCGGCTCGACGCCTGGCGGGCCGCCCGCACGGCGGACGTGGCCGAGCGGCCGACGGATGGCTGAGCCGATCCGCCCGGGCGCGACGCTCGGCATCCTGGGAGGCGGCCAGCTCGGCCGCATGATCGCGGTGGCGGCGGCCCAGCTCGGCATCCGCACGCACGCCTATTGCCCGGATGCGCAGTCGCCGGCCTTCGACGTCGCCTCGGCGGGCACGGTCGCGGCCTACGAGGACGAGGACGCGCTGCGGCGCTTCGCGGGCGCGGTCGACCTCGTGACCTACGAGTTCGAGAACGTGCCGGAGCGGACGGCCGCGATCGTGGCGCCGCTGCGGCCGCTGCGGCCCGGCGTGAAGGCGCTCGCGACCGCGCAGGACCGGCTGGTCGAGAAGACGTTCGTCGCGGCCCTCGGCATCCCGGTCGCGCCCTTCCGGGCGGTCGGCAGCGAGGCGGATCTCGCCGAGGCGCTGGCCGATCTCGGCACGCCCGCCATCCTGAAGACGCGCCGCTTCGGCTACGACGGCAAGGGCCAGGTCCGGATCGAGGCCGGGGACGGGCCGGGCGAGGCCTGGGCCCAGCTCGGCGGCGCGCCCGCCATCGTGGAAGGCTTCGTGCCCTTCGCCTTCGAGGTGTCGATCGTCGCCGCGCGCGGGCCGGACGGCGCCTTCGCGGCCTACGAGCCCTGCCTGAACGAGCATCGCGGCGGCATCCTGCGCACGACGCGCCTCCCCTCGGGCCTGACGGACGCGGAGGGCGAGGCCGCGGCCGCCCTCGCGCGCGCCATCGCGGACGCGCTCGACTACGTCGGCGTGCTCACGGTCGAGCTCTTCGTCGTGGAGGAGGCGGGCGGGCGACGCTTCGTCGTGAACGAGATGGCGCCGCGGGTGCACAATTCCGGGCACTGGACCATCGAGGGCGCGGAATGCTCGCAGTTCGAGCAGCACGTGCGCGCCGTCTGCGGCTGGCCGCTCGGCTCCACGCGCCGCACGGGCACGGTCGCCATGCGCAACCTCATCGGCGACGAGATCGACGCCTGGCGCGACCTCCTGGCCGAGCCGGGCCTCCACCTCCACCATTACGGCAAGACGCGCGCCCGGCCGGGCCGCAAGATGGGCCACGTCACGGTGGTCACGCCCTGACGCCGGCGGCGGCGGCCGGCGGTCCCGCGCGGCGCCGGTCCCGCGTTCGTGCTAGAGGCGCTCGCGCGCCCGGACAGGCCGGGCCGCGCGCAAGAGGTGCCCCATGCTGCGGCTCGTGATCGTCCTGGTCGCCGTCCTGGGCGGCGTCGTCCTGGTGGGGATGACGATCGCGCCGTCCCAGCCGACGGTGCGCGACTGGTACATCGGCACGGCCTGCCCCGTCCTGGACGCGATCAGCGTCGACATCTGCGCCGCCGTGAGGCGGTCGGCCGGCGACCGGGCGGTCTGATCCTCCCGGCCCGGCGGACGGCCCCGCCGGCTTTCCGCAGGCCCCGCCGCGGCGCGACGCGCGCGATTCGGTGGATTTGCCGGACCGGATCGCTCGACACCGCATCCCGACTCTGCTAACGCACCGCGCTCACGGCCCCGTGACGCCTTGCCGGTGTCCCTTGCCGTTTCCGACATTCCGCCGGCTGGCCAGTCAGATCGAGGAACACGCGTGCAGGTTCTGGTTCGGGACAACAACGTCGATCA
>JAEUAC010000060.1 GCA_019695455.1 Methylorubrum extorquens
CTCGGCCGGATCGACCGGGCCCCAGGGCATGGCCCAACGCCACGGCGCGCGCGGCGCGATCCGGCGCCGCTCGGCCGCGACCCCCGCGGCGGCCGCGACCGCGAGGCATTGCTCCTCGTCGCCGGCCTTGCCGTCGGTGACGATCCAGGCCGTGAGGCCGGACAGCGACGCCGCCGCGGCCGCTCCGGTCAGATCGCGCTCCGGCGCAGCCAGCCGGCGAAATGCGCCGCCAGCGCCTCGACCCGGCGGTTCTCGGAGTCGGGATCGTACCAGGCGCCGCCCGAGCTCGACGGCACGGCGGAGAGCTGCGGATGGCGGGCCAGGATCTCGCCGCGCGGCCCGATCACGAGCGCCTCGCCCTCGAGGTAGTCCGTGGGCGAGCCGGAGCCGAGCCCGAGCCGATTCTCGGAGCCCGCATAGGCGCGCAGCGAGAGCGCATCCAGCCGCACGACGAGCCGCGGGCCGCGGCCGCCGATCCGGTCGGCATAGGCCTCCCGGAGCTGGCGCTGCAGGGCGCGGCCGACGAACTCGGCGAAGGCGCCGAGGCCCTTGGCCGTCAGGGGCGCGACGTCGACCGCGACGGACGAGAAGACGGGGCGCGCCTGGGCGCGCGCCGCCGGCCCGCCCGCGAGGACGAGGACGGCCCAGGCGAGGAGCCCGCTGGCGGCATGGCGGCGGTTCATGGGCGGCGGTTCATGGGCGGCTCCGGTCGGCGGTCGGCACGGCTAGCCGAACGAGACGTCCACGATCTCGTAGCTCTTGCCGCCGCCGGGCGTCGCGACCTCGACCGTGTCGCCGATGCCCTTGCCGATGAGGGCGCGCGCGATCGGCGAGGCGATGGAGAGGAGGCCGGACTTCACGTCCGCCTCCGGCTCGCCCACGATCTGGTAGGAGCGCGCCTCCTCCGTGTCCTCGTCGACGAGCTTCACGGTCGCGCCGAACTTCACCTTGTTCCCCGACAGCTTCGACAGGTCGATGATGTCGGCGCGCGCGATCAGGCTCTCGAGCTCCTGGATCCGGCCCTCGTTCAGGGACTGGTTCTCCTTGGCGGCGTGGTACTCGGCGTTCTCCGACAGGTCGCCGTGCGAGCGCGCCTCGGCGATCGCCTCGATGATGCTCGGACGATCGATGGTCTGGCGGCGCTTCAGTTCGGCTTCCAGCGCCGCGAAACCCCTCCCGGTGATCGGTACCTTGTCCATGGCATTCTCGTTGGCGAAGAAGAAACAGGGTCGTCGGGAGGCGCGGCCGATCGGAACGATGGCCGCGTGCCGCCACGGGGCGAGGAACGCCGGCCCGGTTCTTCCGATCCGGGCCGGCGCCGCCGTCGCGGGAGAGTGAGGCAGGACGGCCGTCGATTCAAGTATCCGTCCGTCCCGGACCGCACCGCCGGGCCGGGCGCCCCGCGAGCCGCCGCCGGCACGGTCGCATCCCGTTAAGGCTGCACCTTAGACAAGCCGCAACCACGGCAGCAACTTGGGCCGTCTCCTCAACAACGCGTTCAGCTTGCGGCGTCATTGTCGGGGAAAGACGAAGCCAGGCAGGATGCAGGCGATGTGGAGTTCCAGGTTGTTGGGCCTGGCGATCGGGTTCGGCGTGATACAGACCGTCGGGACCGTGCCTGTGCTCGATGCGTTCGGGATCGGCTCGGCCCGGGCGACGGAGTTCTACTCGCGCCGGCGCGTGAACGGCGTCTGGATCACGGGCCAGTTCTCGAAGGCCGAGGTGGACGGCGAATTGCGGCGCCTCGGGGTGGGCGCGGCGCCCGAGCCGCGGGTGCGGCGCTCGACGTGGTCGCGGCCCGCTCCCGCCCGTCCCCGCCGCGTCGGCTGGGCCCGCGCGCGCTTCCAGAGCCTCGGCGGCCAGGCGGTCGCGACGACCGACGGACCCGCGCCGGCCCTCGTCGCGGCCGCGCCGGTCGTGCCGCTGGCCGCCGCGGCCATCCGGCCGGAGCGGGAGGCGCGCGAGGCCGTGCCGCTCGTGGTCGAGACCGAGGCCGCGCCGCCGGACACCCGCCGCGAACACCTGAGGCATGCCCTGGAGGCGAAGGCGCAGGCGCTGGCCGCGACGCTCGGCCCCGACCTCGCGGCGCCGCCGGCGGGCCGGGCCGCCGCGGAGGAGCCGGCCGCCGCCGACCCGCAGCCGCTCTCGTCGACCTACGATTACCGCACCCACGTCCGGACGACGGTCTACCAGAACGGGATGGTCGTCCAGGAGACCCTGGCCGGGCCGGCCGGGCCGCCGATCGCGACGCGGCGCTTCGTCGGCATGGAGAGCCCGCGCCCCTCCGCCGAGGGTGCGACGACGGCCCGCTGAGGGCGCGCCGCCGCCGCTCAGGCGGCCGGGAAGTAGTCCTGCAGCGCCCGCACCTCGAGGTCGCCCGCAATGTAGGCCTGGATGCCCTCGGCCGCCGCGAGCGCGCCGGCGAGCGTCGTGTAGTAGGGCACCTTCTGCAGGAGCGCGGCCCGCCGCAGCGAGCGCGAGTCGGAGAGCGCGCCCGCCCCCTCCGTCGTGTTGAAGACGAGCTGGATCTCGCCGTTCTTGATGGCGTCCACGACGTGCGGCCGGCCTTCCAGGACCTTGTTGATGCGGGCGGCCGGGACGCCGTGCTCGACGAGGTAGCGCTGGGTGCCGCGCGTCGCCACGATCTGGAAGCCGAGATCGGCGAGCAGCTTCATGGAGGGGCGGATGCGCTCCTTGTCGCCGTCGCGCACCGACACGAAGACCGTGCCGGATTTCGGCACCGTCGTCCCGCCGCCGAGCTGCGACTTCGCGAAGGCCGTGCCGAAGGTCCGGTCGAGGCCGATCACCTCGCCCGTGGACTTCATCTCCGGCCCGAGCAGCACGTCGACCCCCGGGAAGCGCGCGAAGGGGAACACGGCCTCCTTCACGCCGATATGGCCGAGCTCGCGCTTGACGAGGCCGAACGAGGCGAGGCTCTCGCCCGCCATGATGCGGGCGGCGATCTTGGCGATCGGCTCGCCGATGACCTTCGCCACGAAGGGCACGGTGCGCGACGCCCGCGGATTGACCTCCAGCACGTACACGGTGCCGTCCTTGATGGCGTATTGCACGTTCATCAGGCCGCCGACGCCGAGGGCGAGGGCGAGCGCGGTCGTCTCGCGCTCGAGCTGGGCGATGAGCTCCGGCGGGAGCGAGCGCGGCGGGAGCGAGCAGGCGGAATCGCCCGAATGGATCCCGGCCTCCTCGATATGCTCCATGATGGCCGCCACGAAGACGTCCCGCCCGTCGCAGAGCGCGTCCACGTCGACCTCGATCGCGTCCGACAGGTAGCGGTCGAACAGGAGCGGGTTCTGGCCCAGCACCGTGTTGATCTGGCCCGTCTTGTCGTTCGGATAGCGCGCCTTGACGTCCGACGGGATCAGGGACGGCAGCGTGTCCAGGAGGTAGTCGGCGAACTGCTCCTGGTCGCGGATGATCGCCATGGCGCGCCCGCCGAGCACGTAGGACGGCCGCACGACGAAGGGCAGGCCGAGGTCGGAGGCGACGAGCCGCGCCTGCTCGACCGAATAGGCGATGCCGTTCTTCGGCTGCTTGAGCCCGAGCCGGTCGAGCAGGCGCTTGAACTGGTCGCGGTCCTCGGCGAGGTCGATCGCGTCCGGCGAGGTGCCGAGGATCGGCACGCCCGCCTTCTCGAGGAAGCGCGCGAGCTTCAGCGGCGTCTGGCCGCCGAACTGCACGATGACGCCGTGCAGGGTGCCGTTCGCGCGCTCGACGTCGACGATCTCGCCGACGTCCTCGGCCGTCAGCGGCTCGAAGTAGAGACGGTCGGAGGTGTCGTAATCGGTCGAGACCGTCTCCGGGTTGCAGTTGACCATGATGGTCTCGTAGCCCGCCTCCTTGAGGGCGAAGGCGGCATGGCAGCAGCAATAGTCGAACTCGATGCCCTGGCCGATCCGGTTCGGGCCGCCGCCGAGGATCATGACCTTCCTGGCCTCCGTCGGCTGCGCCTCGGAGACCGGCGCGCCCGCGAAGGGCGGCGCGTAGGTCGAGTACATGTAGGGGGTGGGCGAGGCGAACTCGGCCGCGCAGGTGTCGATGCGCTTGAAGACCGGGCGGACGTCCAGGGCGCGGCGGGCGTGGCGGACCTCGCGCTCGCTCGAGCCGGTCAGCTGGGCCAGGCGGGCGTCGGAGAAGCCCTTGGCTTTCAGGCGGCGGAACTCGCGGCTGGCCCCCTCCACCGCTTCGCGGTCCCC
>JAEUAC010000209.1 GCA_019695455.1 Methylorubrum extorquens
CCAAGCGACCGGATGTCGAGGCGGGGCCGAGCCCGAGGCCGGGCCGCGTCAGACCGCCTCGACATCCGGTCGCTTGGCGGGATGCGCCGCGAAGGCGGCGTGGGCCGCGGCGCGTGCCTCGATCCGCGCCACGCGGCCGAGATGCGCCAGCGGGACGTCGGACCGCCGCGCGTCGGTCTGAGGGGTCATGCGGCTCTCATCGGTATGGGGTTTGGCGGCGCGGAGCTCAGCCCTGCAGGGCCGCCCACATCTGCCGGTCGCGCTCGGCGGTCCAGATCCGCGGATGGGCGATGCCGCGGGCCTCGTCGTAGGCGCGCGCGACGTTGAAGGGCAGGCAGTGCTCGTAGATGGCGAAGGCCTTGAACTTCGGGTCCATCACGTGGCGGCAGGCGTCGAAGGCCTGCTTCAGGCTCTCGCCGCGGGCGGCGCTCCCCCGGACGCTGCCGTAGAGCGTCGACAGGAAGTCCCGCGTGAGCGCGATCGCTTCGCCGACCGTGTCCCGGTTCGCGAGCGCGTCGCCGCGGCCGGGCACGAGCGCGACGGCGTCGAGCGCGGCGAGCCGGTCGAGCGTCGCCGGCCAGTCCGCCAGATGGGCGTCGCCGCAATAGCAGGCCGAATGGTACTCGACGAGGTCGCCCGAGAAGACGACGCCCGCGTCGGGCACCCAGGCGATCGTGTCGCCGGCCGTGTGGCCGCGGCCGACCTGCATGATGCGGACCTCGCGCGAGCCGAGCCACACGGACATGGCGCCCTCGAAGGTCACGGTCGGCCAGGTGAGGCCCGGCACGCTCTCGGCGGCGCGGAACAGGCGCGGGAAGCGGCCGAGCTCCGATTCCCAATCCTCCTGCCCGCGCTCGACGATCATGTCGCGCGTGGCGCGGGACGCGATGATCTCGGACGCCTCGAACCCGGACGCGCCGAGCACGCGGACGGCGTGGTAGTGGGAGAGGAGGACGTGCTTGATCGGCTTGTCCGTCACCGTCCGGATCTTCTCGACGACGGTCTTCGCCATCACGGGCGTCGCCTGGGCGTCGATCACCATCACGCTGTCCGGGCCGACGATCACGCCCGTGTTCGGGTCCCCCTCCGCCGTGAACGCGTAGAGGCCGGGGCCGATCTCGTCGAAGGAGACGCGCTTCTCCGTGTCGTCGCCCGTCGAGGCGAAGCCCTGCTGGCTCATGGGTGCTCTCCTTGGTCTGTCGATCGGGCGGCGTCGGGCCGCCTTTGCGGGTCTGTGCGCGACGGCCCCGCGGAGCCGGCGCGACGGCGGCCGGCGATGGATCCGAATTGGGGCAGGCCCGAGCGTAACGCCGCCGCCCCGGTCATGCCACCCATGATGCTCGCCGTGGCGTCGCCCGGGATGGGGTGGCGCCGGCGACCCGACCGCCCTGCTCCCGATGGAGCGGAACGGGGCGGGCCGCGTGCGGTTGTCCGCCGTCTACCCCGATTCCCGGGCTGGGCATCGGGAGACCATCGATGAGCATCTTCGGCTCGATCATGAGCAAGATCTTCGGCCACGGTGCCGAAGCGGCGACGCCCGCCACGGGCATCGCGCAGGACAACCAGCAGGCCGCCGCGGCGGGCCCCTCGGCCACCGATCGCGCCGGCGGCGCGGGCGGCGCGCCCATGCAGACCGTCGATGTGGAGAGGGTCCTGACGGAGATGGCCGCCAAATCGGGGCAGCCCTCGAACTGGCAGCAATCGATCGTCGACCTCATGAAGCTGCTGGGCCTCGACAGCAGCCTCGCGGCCCGCAAGGAGCTGGCCGGGGAGCTGCACTACACGGGCAGCACCGACGATTCCGCGACGATGAACGTGTGGCTGCACAAGCAGGTCATGCAGAAGCTGGCCGAGAACGGCGGCAAGGTGCCGGACAGCCTCAAGAACTGACGCGACCGGAGGGGCGCCCGGCGCCTCTCCGACCGTCCGCCAGCGCACCGATCGGCCGGCGCGGACGCCACGCCGTCGAGCCGTCTCGCGGCGGAAGCGCTTTCTTCAAGACTTCGCCTCCAGGACGTCGGGCATGACGAGCCGGCGCGCGACCCTCATCCTTCTCGCCGTCCTCGCGCTCGGCGGGACGTTCGGGCTCGCGGTCGGCGCCGGGATGGCCTGGATGGCGCCCGAACGCGGTCCCGATCTCTTCGATCCTCGCTCGCTCGTTCAGGGTCTCGGCACGCGGACCGAAGCCCGCTACCAGCGCGACGTCGAAACCTGCCGCGGTCTCGTGGCCCGGCCCGATCAGACGATCGGCGTCCTCGAATGCCTGCGCCGCAACGGCTACGTCGTGAACGGCCGCTCGTAGCGGCCCTCCCCTACTCGCCGTCCGGTCGCCCGTCCGCGGGATCGTCGCCGACGATCGCGTCTGCGTCGTCGGGCGGCAGGTAGATCGGCCACCGGTCCAGCCAGCGCTCGACCTCCTTGAGGCTGTGCATCCGCCAGTCGTCGAAAGCGGTCGGCCTCCCCGCATCGCTGAGTTCCATGACGATCTCAGCAGTTCGTCGAACCAATGGCCGCCGCCTCGCGGGCGTTCCTCCCGCCGGCCATGGTGGTTAGCGCCGTCTGAACGCGCGCGGCCGACCCTCGGGCGGCGGCCATCCCGGCGACCCGGCGGCAGGTCCGTTCCGTCCCCGGGGCCCGGCCGCGCGTACGCCACGGAACATAGGGACGCACGATCGATTGGGCTGCGTACCCGGATCGTCGACCATGAAGCCCCCTCGCGATCCGTTCGCGATCCCGCTCCGCTGCATGCATTGCAAGACGTCGGGCGCAGCGCTCGTCCAGGAACACCATCCCGACGACAAGACGTCCAAGCCCCGCATCTCGGTGTCCTCGGTCTCGACCGGTTTTCGCGTGGCCCGGGAAGGCTCCACGGCTCTGATGACCGAGTTCCGGTGCGATCACTGCGACGAGGTCGCGGGCTGACGTCCACGATCCGGGCAAGCCCGCTCGGAACGGGGAGCCGCATGACTGGACGATATTGAACGCAGGCCGGGCCCCGCTTGGATCCATGCAGCGTCCGTCTCGGGCAGTGCTATGAGGGACCGGCCGAGGAGGCTCGCGTGCCCGTCTTCTTCTACCATTTTCGCACCCGCCGCGGCGTGCTGCTCGTGGACGATGCCGGCATCGCCTTCGCGTGCCGAGAGGCGGCGATCGAGGAGGCCCGGGTGGCCGCAGCCGAACTCGGCCGAGGATGTCCGTCCGCGTCCACGGGCGGCGTCTTCGAGATCCACGACGAGGCGGGATGGCTCGTCAAACGGGTGCCGGTCAGTTGACGCCTATCCTCACCAGCGTCCGATTTCGGTCGAAACCTCGTCCATTTTGCCCGCGTATCTGCGCCTTCGGGCTTTGCCTGCCGGATCGCCGTATGCCTTCGTACTTCTTCCACCTGAGGACGCCAGCGGGCGACCTGAACCCCGACTTCGTCGGGCGCCTGCTCGACAACGACGCCGAGGCGTTCAGGAGCGCGCTGCGCCTGGCCCGCGAACTGGCCCGCGGCGGGATCGAGGGCGAGCGGCCGCAGGCCGTGGAGATCCACGACGCCGGCGGATGGCATGTCCAGACGGTCCCGGTCGTGAGGCACTGATCCGGCAGGGTGGATCGGGCGGGACGCCCCGCGCGTCGCGCCTCCGCATCGAGGCGCTTCAGACGACCGGACCGACCATCCGGCGCCGTCCGCCGGCGACCGCCAGGACGGCCGCGCCGACGAGCATGGAGGCGAGCGAGCCCATGAGCACGCCGACCTTCGTCTCCGCCTCCAGCTCGGGCCGTCCCGCGAAGGCGAGGAGCCCGATGAAGAGGCTCATGGTGAAGCCCACGCCGCAGAGGAGCGCCACGCCGTAGACGTGCATCCAGGACGCCTGCGCGGGCCGGTTGGCCCAGCCCATCCGCACGGCCGCCCAGACGAAGCCGAAGACGCCGACCTGCTTGCCAACGAACAGGCCGAGCGCGACGCCGAGCGTCACCGGGGCGAGAAGGAGGGCGGGCGTCATGCCGGCGAAGGACACGCCGGCATTGGCGAAGCCGAAGATCGGCAGGATCAGGAAGGTCGACCACGGCTGGATCGCGTGTTCCAGCCGGTGCAGCGGGGACGCCGCGTCGTCGGGCTGGCCGGGGCTCGTCCGCAGCGGGATCGTGAGCCCGAGGAGCACGCCCGCGACCGTCGCGTGGACGCCCGACTTCAGCACGCAGAACCAGAGCACGGCGCCGAGGACGAGGTAGGGCGCGAGCCTCACGTAGCCGAACAGGTTCAGCGCCCGCAGCAGGCTCAGCGTCATGGCGGCCGCGAAGAGGTAGTTCAGGTCGAGTTGCGCCGTGTAGAACACCGCGATGATCAGGATGGCGCCCAGGTCGTCGAGGATCGCGAGCGCCGTCAGGAACACCTTCAGGGACACGGGCACGCGCGAGCCGAAGAGCGCCAGCACGCCGAGCGCGAAGGCGATGTCCGTCGCGGCCGGGATCGCCCACCCCCGCATGGTGGTCGGCGAGGACCAGTTCACGGCCACGTAGACGAGCGCCGGCAGGAGCATGCCGCCGAGAGCCGCGATGCCCGGCAGCGTCCGGTCGGGCCACGTCCGCAGCTGACCGTCGAGCAGCTCCCGCTTGATCTCCAACCCGACCAGCAGGAAGAACACGGCCATCAGGCCGTCGTTGATCCAGTGCAGCAGGCTCAGTCCACCGATGGAGGTGCCGAGAGCCGCCGAATAGGCCGGACCCAGCGGCGAGTTGGCCACGATCAGGGCGAGGACGGCGCTGGCCATGAGCGCCAGACCGCCGCTGGCGCCGCCCTGCATGAAGGTGCGCAGCGCGGAGATGCGGCGGTTCGCGAGGCGGGTCGGTGCGGGCATGAAGCTTTCTCACGAAACGGGGGCGCCCGGTCGGCGACCCTCCGGCCGGTGCGGTGATCGCGCCGGGCGGACGGCCTCTCGGCCGGGCTGAAGGATGAACGTCGCGGCAGCGGGAGTCCCGGTCGTCGTGCCCTGGCCTCAGGCCCGCGGGTCCGCGCGCGACCGTCGCGCGAGGCATGCCTGCGTCACGCTCTCGGCCGTGAGGGGGCCGCCGGCATAGTCCCCGTACCGCGCCACGAGCTCCAAGCCCGCCGCGGACAGCAGGACGGGCAGCTCCTGCGGGAAGAACACGCGCAACCGCATGGCCTCCGTCCGCTCGCCCGGCCCGGAACCGGCCGAGACGTGCCACCGCACCACGCGCACCTGGCTCACCGCATCGTAGGCGAGCACGTCCTCGCGGACGGTCACGCCGGACCGTTCGACGAGGATGTCGGCGTCGCCGTCGCGCGGCCTCGAACGATCGAGATGCGCGATGCGCGGGTTGACCACGTCGAACGCGAGCACTCCCCCGGGGGAGAGGTGCCTCACGATGCGCTCCAGCACGTCCACGATCTCGTCGCCGTCGACGAGATGCGCGAGAGAGTTGCAGGGCACGATGATGAGCGGGAAGCGGCGGTCGAGATCGAGCGAGCGCATGTCGCATTCCGCCAGCTCGAGCCGGACCCCCGCTGCCCGGGCCTTCTCCCGCGCCGCCCTCAGCATCCTGGCCGACGCGTCGATGCCGACGACGACGTGACCGTCCTCAGCCAGCGGGATCGCGAGCCGACCCGTGCCGCAGGCGAGGTCGAGCACCGGACCGCCGATCCGGGCGGCGAGCGGCCGATAGAAGCCTTCGCAGGGGCCGGGCGGCATCAGGCGGTCGTAGAGGTCGGGCGCGCTGTACAGGGAATGATGCGTCATTCGCCGTGGATGCATCACATCCAGAGCACGTACAACACACCCGGCCGGCTTCATCCAGCAACTCTGCAAGACTGTCGGAAGCAGCTCCGGATCGAGACTACGAGCGCCCAGAAAAATCCGGATCGGGACCATGCCCTCGGACGGGATCGTCTTGCCCGACGGGAGCTCGTCTCCTGCCGGCATCAGCCAGGACTGCCGAGGATCACAGGAGCCCGACGCTGGGCCCGGCCCGTCTCAGCGTGATCGTTCCAGGGCCGAAGCGATCAGCGAGCGGATGTGGTCGGAATCCGCCGGCTCGTCGAACAGGATGCGATAGACGATCGGCGCGATCACGCGGTCCATCACGACGTCGAGTTCCGGGAAGGCTTCGCCTCTCGCCCGGGCGCGTCCCGCGATGACCTCGATCTGCTGCTTCGTGAAGGTGCAGCACTGGCCGGCCCCTTTCTGGGCGGCGAGGACGTCCCGGAGCAGCTCGCGACCGGGCTCGGAGGACATCTCGTCCGCATATTGCTCGACCCAGGCTTGAAGATCCCGCCGTCCGTCGCCCGTGTCGGCCGGCTCCCCGTCCGGACGCAGGCGCT
>JAEUAC010000316.1 GCA_019695455.1 Methylorubrum extorquens
CTCGCCCCCCTGGTCACCCTGCTGCGTCACCTGCGGGTCGGGCGCGTGCCGGCGGTCGTCGCGGCGGTGCTGCTCGCCGTGCTCGTCATCGTGGGCGCCGGCTGGCTGATGGGGCGCCAGGCGGCGCAGCTCGCCGGCGACCTGCCGCGCTACCAGGCGACCATCCGGGACAAGATCACGTCGCTCCGCGAGGCCGCGACCGGCCGCGGCCCGGTGGAGCGCGTCGCCGAGATGCTGCAGGAGCTCTCGAACGAGTTCTCGAACCCGGTGTCGAAGACGCCCGGCCCGGCCCAGGCGGACAAGCCCGCCCCGCCGAAGCCCGTGCCCGTCGAGGTCGTCGGCGAGAGCCGCAGCCCCGTCGCCTCCATGAAGGCCTTCCTGGGCCCCCTCGTCCACCCGATCGCGACGATCGGGCTCGTCGGGATCCTCGTCGTCTTCATCCTCATGCAGCGCAACGACCTGAGGAACCGGCTGATCCGGCTCGCGGGGTCGCACGACCTGCAGCGCACCACCGCCGCCATGAACGACGCGGCCGAACGGCTGTCGCGCTTCTTCCTGATCCAGGTCCTCCTCAACGCGTCCTTCGGAATCGTGGTCGGGCTCGGACTCTGGCTGATCGGCATCCCGAGCCCGGTCCTGTGGGGCATCGTGGCCGCGATCTCGCGCTTCATCCCCTATGTCGGGGTCGTGATCGCGGCGGGATTCCCGATCGTGCTCTCGGCGGCGGTCGATCCGAACTGGGGCATGCTGCTCCAGACGATCGCCTTCTTCGCCATCATCGAGTTCCTGGTGGGCCAGGTGGTCGAGCCGCTGCTCTACGGCCACTCGACGGGCCTCTCGCCCGTCGCCGTCATCGCGTCCGTCACCTTCTGGACGTGGCTCTGGGGCGGCGTCGGCCTGCTCCTCGCGACGCCCCTCACGGTCTGCCTCGTGGTCCTCGGGCGGCACGTGAAGCCGCTCGAGTTCCTGGAGGTGATGTTCGGCGACCGGCCGCCCCTGACGGCGGCCGAGATCTTCTACCAGCGCATGCTGGCGGGCGACGCCGACGAGGGGCTCGAACAGGCCGAGGCGCTGCTCACGCGCCATTCGCTGGCCGCCTATTACGACGAGATCGCCCTGAAGGGCCTCGCGCTCGCCCAGCACGACGCGAACCGCGGCGCGCTGGACGCCAAGCGGGCGTCGCGCGTGGCCGAGACGATCGAGCAGCTGATCGAGGAGATCGGCGATTCCGACGTCACGATCGAGCCGGAGCCGAAGGATGCCGGCGAGCGGGCGGACGGCGACGCCGAGCTCGAGGCGCGGCTGGTCGAGGCCGACGGCCGCGTCGCCGGATTGCCGGTCCCGCCCGACGGGACGGAGCCGCCCGCCGGCGCGCCCGTGGTCCTGTGCGTCGGCGGACGCAACGCGCTCGACCGCTCCTGCGGCGCGATGCTCGCCCAGCTCCTCGGCCGGCACGGCGTCCCGGCCCGCGTCGAGGGGCACGAGTTCCTGGCCGGGCCGCCCATGGCGCCGCCGGACGCCCACGGGATCCGGCTCGTCGTGCTGTCGGTGCTGGACGCGTCCAGCCCCGTGCAGATCCGCTACGCGGTGCGCCGCCTCCGGCGCCGCGTGCCGGGCGCCCGCATCCTGGTCGGCGCCTGGGGCCTGGACCAGGACGGCTCGGGATCGCTCTGCGACGCGGCCCGGTCTGACGGCTGCGCGAGCCGCCTCGGCGAGGCGCTCCGCCTGTGCCTCGACCGGACCGAGCCGGCGGGAGACGCGGCCCGGGACGCGGCCTGAGCGGATCGCCGCCCGGGCGCCCCCGCGGGGCCGCCCGACCGCCCGCCATCGTCCGAGCACATTGTGTGCACAAGTGCACGAGGTGGGCGGACGCGATTTGCCGGCCCTTGCTACAGATTCGGGCCGGGTGGCCGGGCGGTCCCTCTTTCAGGACGGTTTATGGCGGTTGATCTGAAGGCCGAGATGACGCGGCCGCTGGCCCTGTTGCTGGCCGCCATGGCGGCGCTCGGCTGGGTGTTGTTCGTTCTCGCCTCGTGGTCCTCCGCCTCGGCCCAGAAGGCCCAGCGGCTGCGCATCCTCGAACTGTCCGAGAAGACGGAGAAGCTCTCGACGGACCTCGCCCGGCAGGTCGAGGCGTCGGGCGCGCTGGCGGCCCTGCAGGCGCAGGTCGCCACGACGCGCGAGGAGCTCGGCCGCGTCACCCAGACCCGGGCGGACGTGCAGACGGACCTCCTCGCCGCCCAGCGGAGCCTCGCGGGCGCGAAGCGGGAGCTGAGCGAGGCGGACCGGAACCTGCAATCGAACCGCGTCGCGAGCGACGGACCCAACCCGAGCGACGTGACGGCCGCGACGCCCGACGTCGAGCCGGAGGTGCGGGCCGGCCGGCGCAGCGGGCGCCGGACGTATCGTCGGAGCCGGCGGTCCTACTCGGTCCGGTCGCGCTAGGTCAGGCGGCGGCCGCGGCCGTCGTGGGCGGCCGGCCGGTCGCGCCGATGCGCGAGGCGGCGATCACGGCCTGGGTGCGGCTGTCGACGCCGAGCTTCTGCAGGATGGCCGAGACATGCGCCTTCACGGTCGCCTCGGACACCGACAGCTCGTAGGCGATCTGCTTGTTCAAGAGGCCTTCCGACAGCATCGTCAGGACGCGCATCTGCTGCGGCGTGAGCTTGCCGATGCGGCGCACGAGATCGACGACCTCACGGTCGTCCCCCGCGTCGAGATCGACGTCCGGCGGCGCCCAGATGTCGCCGGAGAGGACGGTCCGGATGGCGTTGCCGATGCCGGCGGTGTCCAGCGATTTCGGGATGAAGGCCGACGCCCCGAACTCGACGGCGCGGCGGATGATGACCGGCTCCTCGGAGGCCGACACGACGACGATCGGCACGTCCGGGAACTGCGCCCGGAGATAGACGAGGCCGGAGAAGCCCTGCGCGCCCGGCATGGTCAGGTCGAGCAGAACCAGGTCGGCGTCGCGCTCGGTCGTGAGCAGGGCCACGAGCTCGTCGAGGTCGCTCGATTCCAGCACGGTGCAGCCCGGCAGGAAGGCCTCCACGGCCCCCTTCAGGGCGCCCCGGAAGAGCGGGTGATCGTCCGCGATGATCAGTTTCGTCGACAGAAGCGCATCCTCCGGCGGCCCTTCACGGGTGTCTTCTTGTCTGAAGGTTGTATCGTAGACTTTAGTCTGGCGCGCTACAACACCCGGTCGCGTTCATCCCGCGTCAAGGTTGACGGGGGCCGGGACGGCGACCGTCAGCGCCCGCCCTCGAGCATGCGCGACACGACCCGCGCCGTGAAATCGACCATCGGCACGATGCGGGCGTAGTTCAGCCGCGTCGGGCCGATCACGCCGACGGCGCCCACGACGCGCTGCTGCCCGTCCCGGAAGGGGGCGGCGATCATGGACGAGCCCGACAGCGAGAAGAGCCGGTTCTCCGACCCGATGAAGATGCGCACCCCCTCGCCCTCGTCGGCGCGCGTCAGCAGGTCGATGACGTCCGTCTGCGTCTCGAGATCGGCGAAGAGGCGCCGGATGCGGTCGAGGTCCTCCTCCGCCCGCAGGTCGTCGAGGAGGTTCGCCTGGCCGCGGACGATGAGCTGCCGCATGTCCGGCTGGCCGATGCTCGTCGCGAGCCCGGCCTCGACGAGCCGGGCCGTCAGGACGTCGAGCTCGCGCTCCATCTCGCTGCGGCGCATCTCGATCTCGCCCCGGAGCTGGCCGAGCGTCCGGCCCGCGATCCGGGCGTTCAGGAAGTTCGAGGCCTCGACGAGCGCGGAGGCCGGCAGGCCGGACGGGAGGTCGAGCAGCCGGTTCTCGACCGAACCGTCCTCCGACACGAGCACGACGAGCGCCCGGCCGGGATCGAGGCGCACGAACTCGACATGGCGGAGCGCCGCGTTGGACTTCGTCGTGACGACGATGCCCGCGCCGCGCGAGACGCCGGACAGCATCTGCGAGGCCTCGGCGAGCGCGCCCTCGAAGGTCTGGCGCGAGGCGGTCGCCCGCATCTGGGACTCGATCCGGTCCCGCTCGTCGGTCGCGACGTCGCCGATCTCCAGCATCGCGTCGACGAAGAAGCGAAGCCCGCTCTGCGTCGGCAGGCGCCCGGCGCTCGTGTGCGGCGCGAAGATGAGGCCCGCGTTCTCGAGCTCCATCATGACGTTCCGCACCGAGGCCGGCGACAGCGTCATCGGCAGGATGCGGGCGATGTTCTTCGACCCGACGGGTTCGCCGGTGGCGAGGTAGCTCTCTACGATCTGCCGGAAGATCTCGCGCGAGCGCTCGTTGAGCTCGGCGATGGCCCGGTTCGGCGCGGCGGCGATGATGGGCGGGGATGGCACGTCTCTTTTGTGGGGCCGCCCTCACCGGGACGCAAGCGGCCCGATCGGGACGATCGCTCGCCCGCGCCAGCCTTGCTGGGCCCAGGCCGAGCCCGTAAGAGCCCGGCCGTCCCCCCCCAGACTGGAGTGTCACCGCCATGCGGCCGTCGAAGCGCCGTCCGGACGAGCTCAGGCCCGTCACGCTGGAACGCGGCGTCGCCCGCTACGCCGAGGGCTCGTGCCTCGTCTCCTTCGGGCACACCAAGGTGCTCTGCACGGCCTCGCTCGAGGAGCGCGGCCCGCCCTGGCTCCGCGGCTCCGGCAAGGGCTGGGTGACGGCCGAATATTCCATGCTCCCCCGCGCGACCCACGAGCGCACGCGGCGCGAGGTCACGTCGGGCAAGCCCTCGGGCCGCACGCAGGAGATCCAGCGCCTGATCGGGCGCTCCCTCCGGGCGGTCGTGAACCTGCCGGCGCTGGGCGAGCGCCAGATCACGGTCGATTGCGACGTGATCCAGGCCGACGGCGGCACCCGCACGGCCTCCATCACGGGCGCCTGGGTGGCGCTGCACGATTGCCTCGCCTGGATGCGCGGCCGCTCCATCATCTCGGTCGACCCGCTGAAGGACCACGTGGCGGCCATCTCCTGCGGCATCCACGGCGGGCAGCCCGTGCTGGACCTCGACTACGCCGAGGATTCGGCGGCCGAGACGGACGCGAACTTCGTCGTCACGGGCACGGGCGGGATCGTGGAGATCCAGGGCACGGCCGAGGGCAAGCCCTTCTCGGACGAGGAGTTCATGGCCCTGCTCCGCCTCGCCAAGGGCGGCACGGCCGAACTGGTGGCCCTGCAGAAGGCGGCGATCGCGGCCTAGCATCGCCCGTCCCGGCGCAGGCCGGACCTGGACCGCCGCGCGGGCGGATGGGCTGGGTCCCGGCCTTCGCCGGGATGAGCGGTGCGGGTGGGGGTAAGGTGCTGGACCTCTCCGCCGCCCGACGCGGCTCAGCCCGCGAGCGAGCCGTCGGGCTTCAGGTCCAGCCAGCGGCCGGCCTCGGCGGCGGCGTAGATCGCCTTGATGAGCCGGACGTCGCGCAGGCCCTCCTCGCCGGGCAGCAGGGGCGTCCTGCCCGTGCGGACGCACTCCGCCATGTGATCCAGGGTGGCCGCGAACTGGTTGAGCGGATCGACGTCGACCTCGCGCCGGCCGTCCTCGCCGACGACGGCGAGCCGGTTGCCCTGGTACTCGGTGCCGGGATCGAGCACGGCGTGGGCCTTGGTGCCGAAGGCCTGGATGCGCTTGGCGCGCTGCGCCGTGTAGGACGACGACAGGTGCGCCTGGGCGCCGGACGGGAACCGGAGCTGGAAGGAGACGAGGTCCTCGACCTCCCGGAAGCGGGGATCGTCCTTCGGCGTCGAGATCTGGGCCGCGACCGCGACCGGCTCCTCGCCCGTCATGTAGCGGGCCGCCTGGAGCGAGTAGATCCCGATATCGACGAGCGAGCCGCCGCCCGACAGGGCCTTCACCAGCCGCCACTGGTCGGCCGGCACGGCGGGATCGATGTGGCGGTGGTGGTCGGACGTGACGAGCCGGATCGTGCCGAGCTCGCCCGCCCGCGCCAGGGCGACGGCCTTCGCGTTGTGCGGCTCGAAATGGGCCCGGTAGGCGACCATGAGCTTGCGGTCGGCCTCGCGGGCGGACGCGATCATCCGCTCGCAATCCTCCGGCGTGTTCGCCATCGGCTTCTCGCAGAGCACGTGCTTGCCGGCCTTCGAGGCCCGCACCGAGAACTCCGCGTGCAGGGCGTTCGGCAGGATGACGTAGACCACGTCGATCTCCGGGTTGTCCCGGATGTGGTCGAAGACGCCGTAATCGTAGATCGCCTTGCGGTCGACGCCGTAGCGGTCGGCGACGTCCTCCGCCTTCGGCCGGTTGCCGGAGACGAGCGCGACGAGCCTCGCGTGCCGCGCCTCCGCGAAGGCCGGCAGGATCTGGTTCAGGGCGAACTGGCCGAGCCCCACCACGGCGAAGCCGATCCGGCGGGCCGTCGGATCCGGCCATTCGCCCTCGAGCTTCGGCATGGGCCGGCCGGACACGCCGCGCGGCACGACGGGCGCCTCCTGGGCGATCGCGGTCGCGAGGATCGTCGGGGCGGCCGCGAGCCCCAGGGTGGCGGTGCCGAGGAAGCGGCGGCGCGAGGCGGACGGGGTGGGCATGGGCATCTCCGGTCGGCCGGGCCCGTCGGAGGACGAGCCGGGCTCGTCGGGGGCGCGACGCTGAACGTCGTGCCGTCAATGGCGGGCCGGGGCGGCGCGTTCCGGTACGGCGGCCCGATGCCGCTCACGGTCCGGCGAGCGCCCGTCAGGCGTCCGGCCAGATGCCGCCGGCCCGCAGCGCCTCCGCCAGGCTCCGGGCGGCGCCGTCCAGGATGATCTCGCCCTTGGCGGCGCTCGACCGGCGGGCGTCGCCGAGCACGCCCGTCGGCGTCATGTCGCGGAACGAGCGCCAGACCTGGATGCGGCGGGCGAGCGCCTCCGACATCGACAGCTTCGGCCCGAACGCCTCCTTCAGGCGGCTTTCGTCCACGAGGTCCGGCTGCGCGGCCATCATCATGGAGGTCTCGGCCTCGCAGGCATGCTGCACGCCCTCCTGGTCCTCGAGCACGTCCCGGAGGGCGTCGGTCGCGAAGGCGAAGTAGTTCGTGGTCGCGATCGGCAGGCCGGTCTCGCGCGTGAGGTCGACCGTGAGCGCGTTCAGGGCGCTGATGTTGCCGCCATGGCCGTTGACGATCAGGATGCGCCGGAACCCCGCCCGGCCGATGGAGGTGCAGAGGTCGCGCAGCAGCGCGTGCCACGTCGAGAGCTGCAGCGTGAGCGTGCCGCCGAGCGCGACGTGATGCTCGGCGAGCCCCATCCAGACCGTCGGCGCGACCACGACCGGCGGCGCGCCGTCGAGGAGCCGCGCGGCCCGCCGGCACGCCTCGGCGCAGAGATACATGTCCGTGCCGGTCGCGAGGTGCGGGCCGTGCTGCTCGGTCGAGGCGACGGGCAGCAGCACGATCGCATCCCGCGCGGCCAGATCGCGCAGGTCCTCCGCCCGCAGGCGGCTCCATTCTACGTCGGTCATGGGACGGCTCCGATCAGGGACGGCATGCGTGGGTCGACGGGTGCGTGGTTCGAGACGCGCCCCGCGGGCGCTCCTCGGCATGACGCCGTCGAGGATCCGCGCGGCCCCG
>JAEUAC010000330.1 GCA_019695455.1 Methylorubrum extorquens
TCTTCGGCATCGTCCTGATCGCGATCTTCCCGTTCTCGCCCGAGGGATTGTGGCCCTATCTGCGCCGGCTCGCCGGGCCGAAGCGCGTCCGGCACCACGGGCCGGCGAGGCGGCGCAGATACGGCCACAGCCCCTCCGGGGCGAACTGGAAGATGGCGATGAGGAGCACGCCGAAGACGATGGATTCGTAGGAGCCCTGCGCGCCGACCAGCAGCGGCAGCCAGTCCTGCAGCTTGTCGCGCACGATGGTGACGAGGCCCGCGCCCACGATCGCGCCGCCGACATGGCCGACGCCGCCCGCCACCGCCATCAGGAGGTAGTCGATGGAGGTCGTGATGGCGAAGGGCGTCGGATTGATGGCCCGCTGGAAATGCGCGTAGAGCCAGCCCGAGAGCGCCGCCAGCACGGCCGCGTAGACGAAGGCGAGGTTCTTCGCCTTCGGCGTGTCGACGCCGAAGCTCTCGGCCGCGAGCGCGCCCCCCTTCAGGGAGCGGATCGCCCGGCCGGCCCGGCTGTCGAGGAGGTTCCGCGTCAGAAGGATCGCCAGCACCAGGATCGCGAGGACGAGCCAGTAGAACCGCGTCGGATCGGCGAAGGAGACCGGGCCGATCGCGAGCGGCGGGATGCCGGCGATGCCGTCGAAGCGGCGGAAGAAGTCGAGCGAACCCGCGAGATAGAAGAACGAGATGTTCCAGGCGATGGTCGCGACCGGCAGGTAATGGCCCTTGAGCGGCAGCGTGATGGCGCCGATGCCCCAGGCGAGCGCCGCCGTGAGCGCGATCGCGACCGGCAGGGTGGCGATCGGCACCCAGCCGTAGCGCGTCGTCAGGATGGCGGTCGTGTAGGCGCCGAAGCCCACGAACATCGCCTGCCCGAAGGAGACGACGGCCGCGATCCCCGTCAGCACCACGATGCCGAGCGCCACGAGCGCCGACAGCCCGATATAGCCGCCGACCGTCACCCAGTAGGGCGGCACGCCGGGCAGGACCGGCAGCAGCGCGGCGAGGAGCGCGACCGCGGCGAGGAGCAGGCGCTCGCGGCTCATTCCTCGTCCTCCAGGGCGACGTGGCGCCGCGAGCGGACGAGGAGGATCGGCACGATGATCATGAAGACGATCACCTCCTTGAACTCGCTCGCCGAGAAGGAGGCGTAGGATTCGAGAAGGCCGACGAGGAGCGCGGCCCCGGCGGCCGCCGGATAGGACACGAGCCCGCCGATGATGGCGGCCACGAAGCCCTTCAGGCCGATGAGGAAGCCCGTGTCGTAGTAGATGGTCGTGAGCGGCGAGACGAGGATGCCGCCGAGCGCCCCGATCAGCCCCGCGAGCCCGAAGGCGACGCGGCCCGAGAAGCCGGGCGCGATGCCGACGAGGCGGGCGCCGAGCCGGTTCACGGCCGTCGCGCGCAGCGCCTTGCCGGCGAGCGTCCGGTCGAAGAACAGCCACAGGGCCGCGATCAGGGCGGCCGTCAGGCCGAGCACGGCCAGCGACTGGCCGGTCACGAACAGGTCGCCGACCGTGAACGAGGCGGAGGAGAGCGGGCTCGTCCGCGAGCCCTCCGCGCCGAAGAAGACGAGCGCGAGCCCCACCAGGGCGAGGTGCAGGGCGACGGAGACGATCAGCAGGACGAGGACCGTCGCCTCCGCGATCGGCCGGAACACGCATTCGTAGAGGTAGACGCCCATCGGCGCCGTGATGAGGAGCGCGAGGCAGACCTGCACGGCCTGCGGCGGCTTCGCCGGCGCCAGGACGGCGACCAGCGCCGCGATGGCGAGCGGCAGCACGACCGTCCCGCCGAGGATCGCGGCGGCGCCCTTCAGGGTGAGGTTGGCCCGCTCCCGCCAGAGCCCCGCGATCGCGGCCGCGGCGCCGAGCAGGATCAGGAGCCGTACCGTGCCGGGCACCCGGCCCGCCTCGAGCGCGGCCAGCGACAGCGCGCCGAACGACACGAACTCGCCCACGGGCACGAAGATCACGCGCGTGACCGTGAAGACGAGCACCAGGGCCAGCGCCAGCAGCGCGTAGATGGCCGCGTTGATGACGCCGTCCTGGAACAGGATCAGGATGATGGAGAGGTCCAAGGAGGCCCCGGCCGGACAGGCGGCGTCAGTCTGTGGTCGGGGGCGGCTTGGCCGTCCTTGTCGATTCGTTGGCGGAACGCGCGGGGCGCGTCCTGCCACGTTCCTTTGCCCGGATCGGTTCCGGCCCGTCAAGCGATCCGGCCGTCCCGCCGGGCCCTCGCCGTCGCGCCCGTTGTGGCTCCCCGCCCCGGCCTGTAAGGCCGTGTGGACGGTTCAGCACCTGGAGGAACGATGCGCGCCACGATCGGGACCATATGGCCGGCGGCCCTGGTCGGCCTCGCACTCGGGGCCTGCTCGGCCATCCCGACCGAGCCGGTCCGCGTGAACGAAGGCGTGGCGGACCTCACGACCTGCCGACGCATCGGCTCGCTCGGCGAGCCCGTCCGGGCGGATCCCGGCGCCGCGGCCGTCGGCCTGCGCGGCCCGGTTCCCGGTCCGCAGGGGACGCTGGACGCGAGCATCGCGGGCTGGCGCCAGGCCGCGGTCGCGGCGGGCGCGACCGACATCCTGCTCACCAAGCGCTTCTACCGCGACTGGTCCTACGTCGAACCGGTCGGCTACGTCTGCCGCCGCTGACCGGCCGCTCAGCGATCGGTGCGGACGGCCCTGACGACGGCCTCCGTGGTCTGGCGGACATGCGCGTCCGAGAGGTCGGTGTCGGACATCTCGGCGTCGAGCGCGTCCTGGATGGCGCCGCGATCGGGCGTCGCGGTCGCGATCTGGCCGGCGAGGCTCGCGATCTGCGAGGCGTGATCGGCGCAATCGGGACAGCGCTGGCCGATCTCGGTCGCGAGCGACACGATCGCGTCGAGCAGGGCCTGGGGGTCGGACGCGGGCATCGGCTCATCTCCTCGGCCCGGCGGCCTCGTCCGGCCCGGCCCAGCATCGGGCGTCCCGCCCCCGCCGTCCAGGCCGCCGCGCCGGACCGGCCGCGCCACCATGGCCCGCTCCATGCCACCGCCGCGTGACGCCCTGCCGATCGAGGAGGTCCTGCCGGACCTCCGGGCGGCGCTCCGGGCCGGACCCAACGCCGTGCTGGTCGCTCCTCCGGGCGCCGGCAAGACGACGCGCGTGCCGCTCGCGCTGCTCGACGAGCCGTGGCGGGGCGACGGCCGCATCCTGGTCCTCGAGCCGCGCCGTCTCGCCGCCCGGGCCGCCGCCGACCGGATGGCGGCGACCCTCGGCGAGCGCGTCGGCGAGACGGTCGGGCTGCGGGTCCGCACGGACAGCCGCGTCGGCCCGCGCACCCGGATCGAGGTCGTCACGGAGGGCGTGTTCACGCGCCGCATCGTGGACGACCCGACCCTCGAGGGCGTCGCGGCCGTGCTCTTCGACGAGATCCACGAACGCTCGCTCGACGCGGATCTCGGCCTCGCCTTCGCGCGGGACGCGCAGGCCGGCCTGCGCGAGGACCTGCGGCTCCTCTGCATGTCGGCGACGCTGGACGGCGCCCGCTTCGCGGCCCTCCTCGGGGACGCGCCCGTGCTGCGCTCCGAGGGTCGGGCCTGGCCGGTCGAGACGCGCCATCTCGGCCGCGACCCCGCCCGCCGCATCGAGGACCAGGTGGCCGACGCCGTCCTGCGGGCGCTGCGGGCCGAGCCGGGCTCCGTCCTCGTGTTCCTGCCCGGCGCGGGCGAGATCCGCCGGGTCGCGACCCTCCTCGAAGGGCGCCTGCCGGACGGGACGGAGATCGCGCCGCTCTACGGCGCGCTCGACCGGCAGGCCCAGGACGCCGCCGTGCGGCCCGCCCCGCCCGGGCGCCGCAAGGTGGTGCTCGCGACGAGCCTCGCCGAGACCTCGCTCACCATCGAGGGCGTCCGGGTGGTCGTCGATTCGGGCCTCGCCCGCGTGCCCGTCTTCGAGCCCGGGATCGGTCTGACGCGGCTCGAGACGCGGCGGGCCTCCCGGGCCTCCGTGGACCAGCGCCGCGGGCGGGCCGGCCGCACCGAGCCGGGGATCTGCTACCGGCTGTGGGAGGAGGCCGCGACCGGGGCGCTGGAGGCCTTCGCCCGGCCCGAGATCCTGGCGGCCGACCTGTCCGGCCTGCTGCTCGACTGCGCGGCCTGGGGCGTGACGGATCCGGCCCGGCTGCCCTTCCTCGACGCGCCGCCCGCCGCCTCCGTCGCGGCCGCCCGGACGGAGCTGGTCGAGATCGGCGCCCTCGACGCCGACGGGCGGCTCACGCCGACCGGCCGGCGGCTCCGCGACCTGCCGCTGCCGCCGCGGCTGGCGCGCGCCGTCCTGG